>NZ_JBGUAY010000006.1:300000-422456 GCF_041821025.1 Egicoccus sp. AB-alg6-2
CGCCCTGCGCTGCGCGTCACTCGACGGGGCCCGGGCGCGGCTCTTCGCAGGTGTCGGCGTCGTCGCGGGGTCGCTTCCCGAGGCCGAGCTCGAGGAGACCCGGCTCAAGCTGCTCGCCATGCAGACCGCCCTGGGTGAAGACCCCACCGCCTGATCCGCTCGGCGTCAGCGAAGGTCGCCCGCATGGCGTCGCAGCCAGGCCTCGACACGCGAGAACCCGGCGGGTTGCCCGGCATCGAGGTAGGCGTCGAAGGGCCGGATGGCGAGCGCACCGAGCTCCTCGACCCGTCGCCGTTCCCACCGCAACACCGGCGGGATCGCCTCGAGCAGGGTGTCGACCGTGACCCCGGCCCCGGCGGCAAGGGCGTGGAGCCGGGCGCGGCGGTCGGGGCTCGCGTCGAAGCCGCGACGCTCGTGGTCGAAGTCGGTCAGCGGCACGAGCCAGACCGCCGCACCCGCGAGGTCGTGCAGTGGCTGCGCCGGGTGCGCGAACTCCCAGTCGATCAGCGCCGGAGCGCCGTCAGGGCGCCAGACCAGATTTCCGTGCCCGACGTCGCCGTGGGCGATCACCTCGCCCTCGAGCCGCGGTCGCGGCCCCGTTCGCCACACCGCGTCCGGAGGCGCGACGAAGCCGGCGGACGCCCGCCACAGGAGGCGGAGCAGCCGACCGAGCCGAGCCATGCCCTCGTCGCTACGGAGCGACGCGGGCCAAAGGGCTGTGGAGACCTCGCCGTCGACGAAGGACACCGCCTCGCGGCCGTTGGCATCGATGCCGAGCGGCGCCGGTACATCGTCGACACCGAACTCGCGAAGGTGGGCCAGCCAGGCCTGCACGGTCGCCGACCAGGGGGCAGCGTCACGAACGACCAGGCGCTGGTCGAGAATGGTCGCGCGGGCGCCGTCGTCCAGGGGCTGCCCGTCGGGCGCGTCGTCACTCCAGCACACGACGTCGCGGTCGGTGAGACGCCGCGGGACGAAGCGGCCGGCCAGGGCGTCACGGGCCAGTTCGCGAATCTCGGGCAGGTCGAGTCGGCGTCCGTCGGCCACCTCGTCCAACGTGCACCAGGCCAGATCGAGCAGACCAGCCGTCTCGAGTTCGTCCATGCGTCGCGGGCACCGCCGACGGCTCCGCAACCAGGCGACGTGGACCACCGTGTGTTGTTCCGCGACGTGTGTGGCGCTGCGGTAGCGCACGCGGACGGTGGCGAGTGCGGGGCCGACGTCCACGTCGTCGTATCCGGTCTCCTCCGCCACCTCACGGGCCGCAGCTTCCGCGGTGGTCTCCGTGCCCTCGAGACCACCGCCCGGGAGCTCCCACCAGCTGCCCTGCTCGGGCTGGCCGTGCACACGGACGTGTTCGAGCAGCACCCGGTCGCCGTCCAACAGGACGACGCGCGCCGCCCGGCGGTGGACGTCGGCCGGGACCACGTCAGGATCCAGGAAGGAACGGGCCGGTGCCGGCACGCTCATGCGAAGTCGGCGAGCGCGGCGTCGACCTCGTGCTGGATGCGGCGGTGGAGCGCCAGGTTCTCGTCGCGATCGGTGCGGACGTGGACGAGGTGGATGCCACCGGCCTCGCGCGCCGCGTCGACCGCGGGCATCAGCTCGGCGGCGGTCGAGACGTCCGCGTGCCCGAGGTCGTGGAACCGGGCCAGTTCGGCGAGGTCGCGCCCGTGGGGGGTGCCGAAGACGCGCTCGAAGGAGGCCTCGAACCGACGTTGGGGCAGGAACGAGAAGATGCCGCCGCCGTCGTTGTCGACGACCACGAGGACCAGGTCGATGCCGGGCGCGTCCGGGGACAGCAGGAACCCGTTGGCGTCGTGCAGCAGCGACAGGTCCCCGGTGAGCGCCACCGTCGGGCGGCCGCCGCCGAGGGCGACGCCGAGCGCGGTCGAGACGAACCCGTCGATGCCCGACGCACCGCGGTTGGAGATCACGCGCAGGTGGTCACGCGGCGCGAGGAAGGCGTCGAGGTCGCGGGCGGGCATCGAGGAGGCGACGACCAGGGTGGCGCCGTCCGGCAGTCCCGCCCCGAGGTCGCGGGCGACGCGCGGCTCGCTCGGCCGGTCGTGTTCGTCGAGGACCGAGCCGACGACCCGACGGACGCGCCGGTCGGCCTCGAGCCAGCGGTCGGCCCAGTCGGACCCGGCGGTCACGGCCAGCAACGCGGTCAGCCCGGCCGCCGTCGCCGCGACGTCGGCGACCAGCAGCTCGGAGACCGCCCGGTCCGGGTCGTGCCAGCCGCCGTGCGGGTCGATCAGCAGCTGGGGGACGTCGGGCCCGAGCAGGGCGGCGACGTTGCGGGACAGTCCCGTCCGCCCGATGCGCAACACGAGATCCGGACGGTGGGCCCGTGCGAAGGCGGCGTTGCCGAGCAGGTGGTGGGCCGCGCCGACGACCGGGTCGCCGGTGCGCACGTTGGAGGCCGGCTCGGCGATGACGGGCCAGCCGGCGGCCCGGGCCAGGTCGAGCACGACCGCCACGTTCGCGTCGGTCTGGCCGACCACGACCAGGCCGCGCTCGGTACCCGCGATGCGGGCCGCGAGCGACCGCAGCTCCGCGGATGGGACGTGGCGCGGGGCCCGGCCGACGATCGTCCACGGTCGCCCGCCGGAGCGGCCCGCCAGGGACGCCTCGAAGGGGCCGGCCACCCGCGCGCGACCGTCGTCGGTGAGCGGGACGGTCGGCTCCCGGAAGGCGAGGTTGAGGTGCACCGGTCCCGGCGGGCCGGACAGGCCCCCCGCCTCGGCGAGCGCCCGGCAGGCCGTCGCGCGCCAGTAGCCGACCGCGCCCGGCCGATCCTCGGGAACCCCCACCTCGACGAACCAGCGCACGGACCGTCCGAAGATGCCGAGCTGGTCGATGGCCTGGTTCGCACCGGTGTGACGCAACTCGGGCGGACGGTCGGCCGTCAGCAGCAGCAGGGGCACCTGCCCGGTGTCGGCCTCGACGACGGCGGGGTGGAGGTTGGCCACCGCCGACCCGCTGGTGACGACGACAGGGGCGGGCCGGCCGGTCGCCCGGGCGAGTCCGAGGGCGAGGAAACCGGCCGAGCGCTCGTCGATCTCGACGTGCAGGCGGATCCGCGGGTCCTCGTGCAGCGCCAGCGCCAAGGCGGTCGAGCGCGATCCGGGCGCCAGCACCGCATCGGTGATCCCGCCGCGGGCGAGTTCGTCGACCAGGACCAGCGCCAGCGCGTGCGAGGGATTCGCGGCGGACTCCATCAGCTCACGCTCCGTTCCCCACCGGCGGCAGGTGCTCCGACGCCGCTTGCAGGCGCTCGAGCAGCTGCAACATCTGCTCGGGGTCGGGTGCGGCCTGGTCGAGCATGGCGGGTTCGGGGGCGACGCGCCGGACCGGCAGGTGGCCGTCCTCGGGCAGCAGCGGGCGGTCGGTGACGTCGGCCGCCAGCAGCGTGCCGGTGCCGAGCCCGCAGGCGTAGGGCAGCTCCGGCAGTGCCGCGGCCAGCGCGACTCCGGCCGCCAGCCCGACCGAGGTCTCCAGCGCCGAGGACACGACGGCCGGCAGCCCGGCCGCGTCGATGACCTCCAGGGCGCGGTGCACCCCACCCAGCGGCTGGACCTTGACGACCAGGACGTCGGCGGCGTCGAGCCCGGCGATCCGCAGCGGGTCGTCGGCGGTGCGCACGGACTCGTCGGCGGCCAACGGCACGTCGACGCGGCGCCGGAGGTCCCGCAGTTCCTCGAGGGTCGCGCAGGGCTGCTCGGCGTACTGCAGGCCACCGGCGGCCCGCGCAAGGCGGGTCAGCGCGAGCGCCGCGGACGCGACGTCCCAGCCGCCGTTGGCGTCGACGCGGACGTGTCCGTGCGGGCCGAGCGCGTCCCGGACGGCGGCCACCCTGGCGACGTCCGCGGCGAGGTCCTGCCCGGTCTCGGCCACCTTGACCTTCGCGGTGGTGCAGCCGCTGGCGGCCACCAGCGCATGTGCGCGGTCGGGATCGACGGCGGGCACGGTCGTGTTGACGGGCACCCGGTCGCGGACCGGCTCGGGAAAGGGCCGGGTGGCCGCGTCCTGTGCCGCCGCCAGCCAGCGGGACGCGTACGCGGGTCCGTAGTCGGGGAACGGCGAGAACTCGCCCCACCCCGCGGGGCCGCGCAGCAGGACGCCCGCACGGGTGGTGACCCGACGGAACCGCAGGCGCATGGGGACCACGAACGGCCGCAGTTCGCTGACCTGGTTCATCCGAGCGCCCCCGTCCGCGACGTCACGCCGGTGGCCAACGCCAACGCGACCGCGAACAGCACCGCGTAGGCCAGCTGCCCCTTCGCGGTCGCCTCGAGCGCATCGACCAGGCGCGGCCCGATCGCCGCGTGGCGGACCAGCGCGACGCCGGGCCAGAGCACGGGCACGCTGAGGAGCGGCAGGACCAGCCACGTCTGCGCCGTCATCAACGCCAGCGGGAGCAGGACGAGGTAGGCGAGTCCGACCAGCGCGACATAGAGCCGCCGTGTACGCGCCTCGCCGAGTCGGACGGCGAGCGTCACCTTGCCGGCCTCGCGGTCGGTGGGGATGTCGCGCAGGTTGTTGACGACCAGCAGCGCCGTGGCCAGGCATCCCATCGGGATGGCGGCCAGGACGACCACCGCCGTGACGTAGCCGTCCTGCACGTAGGCCGAGCCGATCGTGGCGACCAGTCCGAAGAAGACGAACACGAACACCTCGCCGAGGCCCGCGGACGCGTACGGCTTCGGGCCACCGCTGTAGCCGAGTGCGGCGAGGATTCCCGCGCCGCCGACCGCCACCAGGACCCAGCCGGCCAGGAACGCGAGCACCAGGCCGGCGAGGGCGGCCACCACCAGCGCCACGACGATCGCGCGCTTCATCGCCGGAGGGGCGATCAGGCCCGCGGCGACGGCACGCCGCGGACCGACGCGCGCCTCGGTGTCGACGCCCTTGACGCCGTCGAAGTAGTCGTTGGCGTAGTTGACGGCGACCTGCAGCGCCAGGGCCACCAGCAACGCGAGCGCGAACCGCAGCCACGACACCGTGACGAGCGGCCGGGTCGCCGCGGCCGTTCCGACCAGCACGGGCGCCACGGCGGCCGGCAGGGTGCGCGGTCGCGCCGCCTCGACGTAGGGGTTCATCAGTAGTGGTAGGGGAAGGCGGACCAGTCGGGGTCGCGTTTCTCGAGGAAGGCGTCGCGCCCCTCCTGCGCCTCGTCGGTGCCGTAGATCAGCCGCGTCGCCTCGCCGGCGAAGACCTGCTGGCCGACGAGCCCGTCGTCGGCGAGGTTCATGGCGAACTTGAACATCCGCATGGCGGTCGGTGACTTGGCGTTGATCTTCGCGGCCCACGCCAGCGCGGCGTCCTCGAGGCGGTCGTGGTCGACGACGAGGTTGACCATGCCCATGCGGTGGGCGTCGTCGGCAGAGTACTCCTCGCCGAGCAGGAAGATCTCCCGGGCGAACTTCTGGCCCACCTGCTTGGCGAGGTAGGCCGACCCGTACCCACCGTCGACCGAGGCGACGTCGAGGTCGGTCTGCTTGAAGCGGCCGTGTTGCCGGCTGGCGATGGTGAGGTCCGCGACGACGTGCAGCGAGTGGCCGCCGCCGGCCGCCCAGCCGGGCACCACGCAGATCACGGCCTTGGGCATCATGCGGATCAGCCGCTGCACCTCGAGGATGTGCAGTCGCCCCGCCCGGGCCGGGTCGATCGCCTCGGCGTGTTCTCCGGGTACGCCCGGGTCAGCGGGATCCGGCGTGGTGTAGCGGTAGCCGTCGCGGCCGCGGATGCGCTGGTCGCCTCCGGAACAGAAGGCCCACCCGCCGTCCTTCGGTGACGGGCCGTTTCCGGTCAGCAGCACGCAGCCGACGTCGGGGGTCATGCGGGCGTGGTCGAGGGCGCGGTACAGCTCGTCGACGGTGTGCGGCCGGAACGCGTTGCGGACCTCGGGCCGGTCGAACGCGATGCGCACGGTGCCGCGGTCGACGGACGTGCCGTCCGGTCCGGGACCCACCTCGCGGTGGTAGGTGACGTCGGTGAGGTCGAAGCCTTCGACGGCACGCCAACGGCTGGCGTCGAACAGTTCGGAGACCACGTTCGTCCTCGCGTCCAAGGCCCGGGCATTCCGGCTCTACGCTAACACCGGGGCGGAGTCCCTCCGCCCACCGCCGGTGGGCGTCCGGGACCCGTGAGGGGTGCCGGTACGGCGCCGGCGACGAGACCGCGGTTGGAGGTTCGCGTGCCCGCACGTCTGGTCGCGCTCCGGTTGCCACCGGAGCGGTTCGTCACCGAGCTCGACCGTGTCTGGTCCGACGGCGACGCCGTGCTCCCCATCGCCTTCGGCGCGCCCGCGGCGACCGTGCAGCGGATGCTGCGCGCGTTGCGGCCCGCGGTGCTGCGCCACCTCGACGCCGACGGCCAGCTCGTCGACGAACCGCTCGCGGACGCGCCCGGCGTCGCCGACGGCACCGCGTTGGTCGTGTCCACTTCCGGCTCGTCGGGTCATCCGAAGGGCGTGGTGCTCGGCCACGACGCCCTGCGTACCTCGGTCGAGGCCAGCATCGAACGCCTCGGCTGCGAGCCCGGCGACCGGTGGCTGCTCGCACTGCCCGTCCACCACGTGGCCGGCATCCAGGTCGTGCTGCGCGCGCGTGCCCTCGGCGGCGAGCCCGACACCACACCACCGGGAGGCGACGACCTCGGCGACAGCGACGCCAACCACGTCTCGCTGGTCCCGACCCAGCTCACCCGGCTGCTCGACGCCGGGGTGGACCTCAGCCGCTTCCGCACCATCCTGCTGGGCGGCGCCCGCCCGGAGCCGGCACTGCTCGCGGCTGCCAAGGCCGCCGGCGTCCGTGTCGTGGTGTCCTACGGCATGACCGAGACCGCCGGCGGCTGCGTCTACGACGGCCGGCCGCTCGAGGGTGTCGAGGTCGACGTGGAGCCCGCGGACGGTCACGGCGACACCGGGGTCGGGCGCATCCGCGTGCGCGGCTCGGTCCTCGCCGACGGCTACCGGACCCGTCACGACACCCGGCCGCTCACCGACGACGACGGCTGGTTCATGACCGGCGACCATGGGCGCCTGCGCGAAACCGGCAGCCTGGAGGTCTTTGGTCGGGTCGACGACGTCATCGTGTCCGGTGGGGTCAACGTCCCGGCCAACGCCGTCGCCGCCACCCTGCGCACGCACCCCCAGGTCGGCGACGTCGCGGTCGCCGGACGCCCCGACGCGGAGTGGGGTGAGACGGTCGTCGCGGTGATCGTGCCGCGCGACCCGCAGCAGCCACCTTCGCTCGACGACCTGCGCGAACACGTCCGGCGCGAGTACCCCGCCTCCTATGCGCCGCGCGCACTGGTCGTGGTCGAGGCGCTCCCCCGAGACGCCATGGGCAAGCTGCCGCGGACCGCGGTCAAGTTGCTCGCCGAATGACTCGGCGCACCTGGACCCTCTGAGCGCGCAGGGCATCGCCTGGCCACGCCCGGCGGCCGTCTCACGTGCCCAGTTCGAGCACCATGACGGGGTCGGAGGTGGGCGCCGGCGAGCCGCCCGCCGGCTCCACGGTGACCCCGATCGCGGCCGCCTCGGCGAAGTCGCCGCTGAGCAGGTGGGTCACCCGACCGTCCTCGTCGACGTCGAAGAGTCCGGCCGGCTGCGCGTCGGCCTCGCCGATGAGCCACAGTTCGTAGACGTGCTCGTGCGGCGCCGGTTCCATCCCGTCGACCATGAACATCGCCTCGCCACGGCTCACCGCGAGCACGACGCGTCCCATCGACCCGTCCGCGCCCCGCGTCTCGACCATCTGGACGTCGGGCGCGGCGAGCAACTCGGTGTAGCGCGACTGCGTCTCCTCCAGCGAGCTGACGCGGCCGTACAGGCCACCGGCCAGGACACCGGCGGCGACGGCGAGCACGAGCAGCACGGCCGCGGCCGGCGCGAGGACCCGGCCCCACCACGGGGCGCCCTGGCGTCGGTCCCCGGCGGGGCGGCGTTCCTGCCGGATGGCGTCGACATCGGCCATGACACGCGCCTTCAGGCCCGGCGGTGGGGTCTCGGCCGCCGCGCCGCCGAGGCGGGCGGCGGTGGCCTGCAGCTCGCGCACCTCCAGGGCACAGGCATCGCAGTCCTGCAGGTGCCGCTCGAAGAACGCCCGCTCGTCGTCGTCGAGCGCGTCGACGGCGTAGGCGCCGGTGAGGGTGTGGATGTCCGCGGTCATGCCGTGACCCCGATCGCGTCGCGCAGCCGGATCAGTCCGTCCCGCATACGGGTCTTGATGGTGCCGAGGGGCGTGTCGAGCAGCTCGGCCACCTCCCGGTAGGTGTGGCCCTGGTAGTACGCCAACTCCACCGCCTCGCGCTGCAGCTCGGTCAGGGTCGCCAGGGCGGCGCGCACCTGCTGGTGCTCGAACGCCACCTCGACCTCCTCGGCGACCATGTCGAAGTCGCGCTGGTGCTGGCCGCTGCCCACCCGGTCGGTGCGGTCGCGGCTGGCCTGCTCCGACCGGACCCGGTCGATGGCGCGTCGGTGCGCCATCGTCAGGATCCAGGTGTTCGCGCTGCCCCGGTCGGGATCGAAGCGCGTGGCCGTCCGCCACACCTCGGTCAGGACCTCCTGGGCCACCTCCTCGGACTGGGCCGGGTCGCGCACGACACGCCGGACCACGCCGAACACCCGGCCCGCGACCCGGTCGAACAGCTCCTCGTACGCCTGCTGGTCACCACGGGCGACCTCGAGCAACAGGTCCTCGTCGGTCGGAGCGGGTCGGCTCGCGGCGACGGGTCGCAACCGGCGGCGGCCGCCCGAGGCGTCACCGGAGTCTGGCACCTCGCCCATGCTGCCGTCCGCCTGTCGTCGCCTCCGACCTCCCCGGGTGGGGAGGCGCTGCCGCAGGTGGTTCGGCGTGCTCGCCTCCGCGGGTTGCCGGACGCGCTGCTCCGTCACGTGCGTACGCCGGCCGACGTCAGGACAGGCCGGCGTAGGAGTGCAGACCGACGAAGACGAGGTTGACGGCGTAGTAGGTGAACATCAGCACGGCGAACGCCCCGATGCCGATCCACGCCGCGCCACGGCCACGGGTACCCCGCGTCGCGCGCGCGTGCAGGTAGGCGGCGTAGGCGATCCAGGTCAGAAACGACGCCGTCTCCTTGGGGTCCCAGCCCCAGAACCGGCCCCAGCTCTGTTCGGCCCACATCGCGCCGGCGATGACCCCGAAGGTCCAGGCGAAGAACGCCAGGGCGATGGTGCGGTAGGCGAGGCCGTCCAGCGTCGCCGCCTGCGGCAGGAACGGGACGAACCAGCGCGCGATGAGCGCGACGGCCACCAGCGTCAGGTTGACGGTCAGCGCCCGCGTGATGCCCTCCCGCATGGTGGTGGTCGGCGTCGCGATGAAGACCCACGACACGGTCGAGGTGCCGAGGAAGGTGCCGACGGCCAGTCGCAGCGGCGAGATGGCCGCGCGCATGGCGCCACGCTCGGCCTCCACGGGACCCGCCGCACCGACATGGTCCTCGTCGGGCATGACCCGGCCGGAGACCTCACCTTCGGCGGTCAGCGTCGCCAGGCCACCGCGGCTGTCGCCACTGCCACTGGCAGCGGTGACGCCGCCCGTGCGGGCCGAGGCGCGCGCGTCGGCCAGGCCCTGCTCGGCCGTGTCGCGCAGCAGGTGGAGACCGTTGAACAGGAACCCGACCGTGAAGATGCCGGCGGCGATCACGATCACGCTGACGTGGAACGACCGCCACCAGGTGTCGAGGATCGGCATCAGCGGACCGGGGTCGGCGTAGGTCAGCATCGCCGAACTGACCACCACGGCCGCACCCAGCATGACGAAGCCGACCAGCTCCGGTCGCTTGCGGACGATCGTGAGGTAGACCAGCCCGGCAACGGCGCCTGCCAGCGCCATCAGCGACGTGAACTCGAACATGTTGCCCAGCGGGAGCCGGCTCTGGGCCAGCCCACGAACGACCTCGTGCGTGACGTGCGCGGCCACGGCGGTCCACGACAGGGCGAGCCCGACGCGCAGCAGGAACTGGCCCGCGGGACGTCCCTTGCGGGTCAGGACCGCGGCCCGGGTCGTGAGCGAGTACAGGCACACGATCGCTGCGCTCACGTACAGCAACAGCGTGACGGGGCTGTACAGCAGCCGCGACAGGTCCGCGAGCTGATCCTGGCTCATTCCATCTCCTCCGAGACCGGCTGCGGCCTCCCAAACCACCACACGAGGCCTGCGCCGCCGCTCATTCCATCTCCTCCGAGACCGGCTGCGGCCTCCCAAACCACCACACGAGGCCTGCGCCGCCGCTCATTCCATCTCCTCCGAGACCGGCTCGAGGATGCGGTCGGGGTCGTCCGCGTCGCTCGGCGTGGCATCGAGGTGCCGGGCGAGCCGGGTGACGAACGCCGCGTGCTCGTCGTCGAACGCCTGTGGGCGCTGGAACGCCCGCCCCGCGACGGTGACGATCGTATGGCCGCTGCCGGGATCGCGCTCCGCCACCACCCACAGGCGGCGGCGGAAGGCGTACAGCGCCGGCCACAACCCGGCGAGCAGCATGCCGCTGGCCAGCAGCAGGTACGGGATCTGCGGCCGGGCGCTCACCTGGAAGCCGACCCAGCGGCGCAGCTCGACGAAGCGCACCACCACGCCGTCACCCATGTCGACCTCGGCGCCCTCGCGCAACCACGCGCCACCCGCACTCTCGAGGGCCGAGGTGTCGAGCTCGTTGATCGTCTGGGGTGTCCGGCCGAGCTGCAGGTCGCCGCGGAAGAGCTGGAACAACACCAGCGGCGCGTCGGCGAACGGCGCGCCCGTCGGCACCGGCTCGCCGGCCTCGTTGTCGGGCGCGTAGGGATAGAAGAACACCGACATGCCGAGGTCGGGGTCGGCCGACGGCGCCTTGACCGCCGCCCGGAAGTGCCCCGCGTCGGTGGCGGTGGCGGTCAGGTAGTCCTCGTAGACGAGCTCGCCGTCCACCTCGACCTGCACCAGCGGCGCATACCCCCAGTCGAGCTGGTGGATCTTCATGCCGTCCACCACCAGCGGACGGTTGCCCTCGATGACCGTCTGTCGGGTCGAGCCGTCGGGGCGGGTCACCTCGACGTCGGACCGGAACAGCGTGGGCTGCCCGGCGCCGGGCGCCAGGGGATCGCGGACCCAGTCGACGTGGAACTGCTCGAGATCGAGGATCCAGCCACGGTGGCTGTCCTCGCCCCACCAGCGTCCCGGCCCGTAGGTCCAGTACGACACCGGGGTGTCGGCGAACCGCTCGCCCTCGACGACCGCGCGCTGGCCCTCGAAGCTGAGCAACTGCCCGAAGACGATCGCTGCCAGCAGCACGTAGAAACTCAGGTGGAACAGCAGGCTGCCGCCTTCACGCGACCACAGGCCCTTCTCGGCCGCGACCTGGGGTGGCGGACCCGACTCGACCACGCCGTCCTCGCCGGCGTCGGTCTCGGTGCGCACGCGCCAACGGTTGGCGCGCAGCAGGTCGGCGGCGGCGCGATGGGCCTCGTCGACCCCACGGCTGGTCGTGAGCCGGGCGACGACCTCCTGCCGGCCGGCGCTGCGCGTCAGCGGCGGGCGGCTGTACCGGACCAGCCGGACCCAGGCCCGGATGCGCGGGATCAGGCAGGCGGTCAGGCTGAGGAACAACAGCAACAGCAGCGCGAGGAAGGCCGGTGAGCCGTAGACGTCGTAGCCACCGACGAGATCGATGAGCCCCGACACCAGCGTCCCCGGACCCTCGGCGCCGGTCCGCCAGGCGTCGACGGTCGCCGCGACGTTGGGTTCCTGCGGCACGACGGTCGCGATGAGCGTCTCGAGGCCGAGCAGCCCCAGCAGGTACAGCGCCGTGCGCATCCGTACGAGCCAGCGCCATCCCATGACCACCGACGACCAGACGAACCCGAGCGGGCCGTCGCCACCGCGGCGCGGAGGACGGACCTGCGGGTTCGCCTCGGGGGGCGCGGCGGAATCGGTGCGGCTCACGTGGGGAACGTACCTCCGGCGGCCACCGTGGACGGCGGCCGTTGCGGGCTCAGATCGGCGGTTCGAAGCCGGTGATCAGCGGACGCAGCAGGCGGATGAACTGCTCCCACAGACCGGTGGCGATGGCCAGGCCGACCATGGCGAGCAACGAACCACCGGCGATCTGCAGCGTGCGGGCATTGCGTTTGAGGACGTCCAGCGCTCCCGAGAGCCGGCGGAACAGCAGCCCGAAGACGATGAAGGGGACCCCGAGCCCGAGGGCGTACACGAAGCCGAGGAAGGCGCCGCGTGCGGACACGCCGTCGGTCACGCCGGCCGACATGGTCAGGATCGCGCCGGCTGCGGGGCCGATGCACGGCGTCCAACCGACGCCGAAGACAAAGCCCAGCACCGGGGCCGACGCCAGCCCGGTCGGCGCGCGGTCGGTGAGCCGGAACTCGCGCATCAACCGGCCGCTGGCCATCAGCGCACCCAGGACGAACACGATCAGGCCCATCGTGACCTGCGCCGCGGTCGAGCGCGCCAGGACGTCGAAGGCCGCCACGAACGAGCCCAGCATGACGAAGGGGATCGCGAACCCGATGACGAACAGGACCGACCCCAGGGCCACGCGGCCACGAGCCCGCGCCCCGCCCTCGGCGAGGTCCTGGCCAGACAGGCCCGTCATGAACGACAGGTACCCGGGCACCAGCGGGACGACGCAGGGGCTGGCGAACGAGACCAGGCCGGCGGTGAAGGCGATGGCCGCCGCCACGAGCACGTTGGCGTCGAAGATCAACAGCTGGACGGTCTCACCCATCCGCGCCACCGCCTGCCGCGGCCGTCGGCGCGCTCGCGCGCGCCACCGCGTCGGCGAGCGCCGCCACCTCGACGGCGTCCCGCGGCGAACCGAACAGTCGCGCCGCCACCCGGCCCTGCGGGTCGAGGAACAGCGTGGTCGGGATGGTGCGGGCCCCGACCCCGCCGAACCGGGAGGCGTAGACGTTGTCGGGGTCGAACAGGGTCGGGTACGGGATCGCGAACTCGGCCTCGTGCGCGCGGGCGTTGGTGCGCGCGTCCTCGATGTTGACCCCGACGAACGCGACCTCGTCGGCGGGCAGCAGCTCGTGCGCCGCGTTCAGGAACGGCTGCTCCACCCGGCACGGCCCGCACCAGGAGGCCCAGAAGTTCACCACGACCACACGGCCCTGCAGCTCGGCGATGCTCAGCTCCTCGCCGTCGGCACCGAGCACCGGCATCGCGTCGGTGGGCGCCGGCCGACGATCCTCCTCGGCGATGGGGCACACCCCGGGGCGCACACCGGGGATGTCCTCGTCGCAGGACGCGCCGGACTGGCCGGAACAGCCTCCGGCGAGCAGCGCGACGACGAGGAGCAGGCCGGGCAGGACGCGAAACCGGAAGGGCCGTGACACGCGAGGCATCCTGGCGACGAAGGGAGAACGAGCCGCGGACCCCCAGGGTGCCCGGCTCCGCCCATTTCCGCCAACCCGGCGTCATCGACCTCGGGCGCCGAGCGGAGGGGCGGGGCGGTCGCCGTAGCAGGGGCTGACAGCGAGCGAAGCGATGCTGGCGAGTGAAGCGTGGGTCGGGGCGGAACGCCCCCTGCGCAGGCGACCGCCCCGCCCCGGAGCGGGCACGACTCGGCGGCTACTGGGCGATGGGGACGGCGAGGTCTTCGGGTTCCTCCACCTCGTGGGCGAGGAGTCGCTTCTCGCGGAACTCGAGGCGGTCGAGCCAGAAGAGGCTCGCGAGGAAGCCGAGCAGCGACACGATGGTCCACAGTGCCGACGGCAGCCAGCGCATGCCCGGGTCGTAGAACGAGTACCACGCACTGGTCTCGCCGACCGGGATCGGGTCGCCGACGGGAACGCCGTCCTCGTCCACGAAGTTGGCGAACGTCTGGAACTCGGCGGTGAGGATGCGCAGGCCGGTCTCGGGATCGTCGGTGATCAACGGGTCGCCGACCAGGTCCGCGGTGTAGAACGGGTTGGCGCGGAAGCTGTCCTCGGGTTGGACCTCGGCCACCTCGTCCTCGAGCGCCGAGCGACGCTCGACGCCGATCTGCGCCACGCCGTTGGCGTCGATGGGCAGGAACTGGCTCTGCATGTTCTCGGCCGCCGCCTGCGTGCTGCCGGCGAGGTTGGCGTAGGCAGGGTTGGCCAGGATGTCGTCCTCGGCCTGGCCCTCGAGGCCCAGGTACTGCTCGATCGTCACGAACCCCGAAGGGTCGTCGTCGGCGGTGAAGTACTCGCTGCGCTCGGAGCCGGGCTCGAACGGCAGCCAACCCTCGGCGTAGTGGGCGTTGTTCTGTCCGGGCAGGTGCGTGATGCCGAGGTAGGGCGGGATCCCCGGGCCGCCAAACCACCAGAACAGGCCGATCAGCAGCCCGAAGCCGAAGAAGGCGACGCCGTAGATCGCGCCCGCCTTGCGGGCGCCGTAGTTCGACCACAGCAGCGCGTAGACCGAGCCGCTGAAGAACAGCAGCCCGAGCGGCACGGCGAGCAGTGCCGCCGGGTGCGACGAGGGGATGGCGTTTTCGACCCCGAGCAGCGGGACCAGGCTGGAAAGAAGCTCGCTCATTCGTCGTCGCCCTCCGGGGCGGGGTCGCCGCCGATCTGACCGAAGCGGGGGCCACCGGTCTCCTGCAGGCTCTCGAGGTGATCGATCACGGCCTCGATGGCGTCGTCGCTGAGCACCCGCCCGAAGCTCGGCATCGGGGCATGGCCGGGCACGAGCCGGCCGTTGACGATCGTGTCGCGTGCGACGGCGCGGGCCTGCTCGAGCGACTCCTCGTCGCCCTCGCTCCAGCCGTAACGCTCGAAGAAGTTCAGCAGTTGCGGACCGACGTAGCCCTCGGCGTTCTGCCCGTGGCAGCGGGCGCAGTTGGCGCCGAAGATGTCCTCGCCCGACGCCCCCTCGAACGCCTGCGCCTCGCCGGCCTCGCCCTCGTCGGCGTCGACCTCACCGGTCTGCACCGACAGGATGTAGGTCCGGATCGCCTGCAGCTGCTGGTCGGAGTACTGCCCACCCTCGCCGACCCCGAAGGCCGGCATCGGGGTCCCCGCGCGACCCTTCTCGATCGTCATGTAGATGAACTCGGCCACGTCGGTGACGATCTCGGAGTCCTGGTAGCGGGCCACGATGTTGTCCAGCGACGGTGCCGGCCACGGCGCCTGGATGTCCTGGTTGGGATGCGGCGCCGAGCCTCCCTCGAGGTTGGTGCCGTGGCAGGAGGCGCAGGCCTCGGCGAACAGCGCGCGGCCGGCCGCGACGTCCTGCTCGTAGAACTCGTCGACGCGGTTGTTGATGCGGCCCGGCTCGATGAGCCAGTACAACGGCAGGAACAGCGAGGCGAAGACCGCGAGGGCGACCCCCCAGGCCATCGCCCGCTCCATCCCGGTGGTCTCGAGCTCCTCGTCGGAGTGGTACGGGCGCATCGACAGCGGGATGTCGCCGAGGCGCTGCGGGCCACGCTTGCGCTTGCCCGGGCCGACGACGAAGTAGGCGATCGCGAACGCCGCGAGGGCACCGACGAGGATGACCATCGGGGCGTTTCCGCCGCTACCGCCGCCTTCGGCGAGGATGAACAGACCAGGCATGGACGAACTCCGTGAAGCTCAGGCGTCGACGCAGGACGGGCCCTCGGCGGACTGCTCGAGAGCGTTGGCCGTCCGGGCGGGACCGGTGATGAGGTTGCTGAAGTCGACCACGAACACGCCGTCCTCGATGAACGAGGCGTAGCGGTCCAGGCCGCGCGGCGCCGGACCACCGGTCCACTCGCCGTAGCGGTTGTAGCGCGAGCCGTGGCAGGGGCACTCGAACCACTGCGAGCTCTGGCACCACGGGACCGCGCAGCCGAGGTGCGGGCAGGCCTGGGTGTAGAGCGCCATCAGCCCGAACCCCTCGCCGACGGCGTGGTCCTCGCCGTAGGCGCGCTCGGCGGCGGCGTTGGCGGGGTCCCAACGCACGATCGACAGCCCGCCCTCGGGGACGCGGTAGGGGGCGCGCTCGCCGTCGATCTCGGAGGCGAGTTCGGCGGCGACGCCGATCGGGACCTCACCGGTCAGCTCGTCGCCCGGACGCGGCCACAGCTGGGCCAGCGCGGCCAGGCCGAAGCCGCCCAGACCGGCGCTGGTGGCACCGAACAGGCTGTAGCGCAGGAACGTGCGCCGTCCGACCGGCTGCAGCCGGCGGCTCTTGGTCTCGTCTGCCATGGGTTCCTCGGTCGTCTCTCGCCGCGCGGGCGTGTGACGGGTGCGACAAGGGGCTCTAGAGGGTGAAGCCCAGACCCTGCGTCCACGGCCAGACCCACTCGTAACCGGCGCCCCGCAGGAACGAGCCGATGATCACGAGCACGGTCCAGAACGTCAGGAAGAACGTGAAGGCCATGTTGGCGACCTTGCGGTTCTCCGGACGCGCGGACGGGTTCTTGTCCAGGTAGGGAATGGCCATCAACATCACGACGGCAACACCCGGCAGCGTCACGCCGGCGACCATCGGGTGGAAGTAGCGGAGCAGTTCCTGCAGGCCCATGAAGTACCAGGGCGCCTTGTT
Organism: Egicoccus sp. AB-alg6-2; assembly: GCF_041821025.1. Lineage (NCBI taxonomy): Bacteria > Bacillati > Actinomycetota > Nitriliruptoria > Egicoccales > Egicoccaceae > Egicoccus > Egicoccus sp. AB-alg6-2. The sequence goes on from NZ_JBGUAY010000006.1 coordinate 316,503, forward strand.
GATGGCGGGCACCTGGTTGGGGTTGGCCAGCGAACCGAGCGGTGCGTCGAGGAAGAACGACACGATCAGCAGCAGCGAGCCCATCGCGAGCAACGCGACGAACTCGACCAGCAGCAGGTGGGGCCAGGTGTAGACCTTGTCCATCTGCTTGGACTGCACCTGCTGGATGCCGGCCGGCGGCACCAGTGCCAGCAGCCGGTGGGTGTGCTGCGAGGACGTCGGCACGCCGATGGAGGTGTTGCCGTTGCCGCCGAGCGAAGCCGCCACGCGGGCCGAGCGTTCCTCGGGCGTGAGCCGGCCCCCGCCGTTGCCGGCTTCGTCGGCGCCGGCCTTGGTCGCGACCGCGGTCCCGCCGCCGCCGTGCGACGAACGGAACTCCTCGAGCGCCTTGGTCGCCTGCTCGGCCGGACGCGGCCCGAGGTTGGCGCCCTCGGCGATCTTGGCCTTGCGGACCGACGCCGCCTTGGCCTTTGCCCGGGCGATCCGCTCGGAGGTTCCCGCGGCGATCAGGCGGTCGTAGACCTCCTGATCGATCTGTACCTCTTCCGCCATTATTCGACCCCCCACGGGCGCATGAACCGCTTCGGAGCGCGCATCACAGTGGTCCCGAGATGCCGCCGTCCTTGCGGATCCGCCAGAAGTGGACCGCGAGGAAGATGACGGTGACGAACGGGATGAACAGCACGTGCAGGACGTACCAGCGCAGCAGCGTGTTCGGGCCGATGGAGACGCCACCGAGGAGCACGAACTGCACCTGGTCGCCGAACACGGGGGTGTAGCCCATCATGTTGGTGCCGACGGTCACGGCCCACAGCGCGAGCTGGTCCCACGGCAACAGGTAGCCGGTGAAGCTCAGCAGCAGGGTCAGCAGCAGCAGGATGACGCCGACGACCCAGTTGAACTCGCGCGGTGGCTTGTAGGCACCGTGGTAGAAGACCCGCGCCATGTGCAAGAACACGGTGAACACCATCGCGTGCGCACCCCATCGATGCAGGTTGCGCACCAGGTTGCCGAACGTGATCGACGCCGAGATGTCGCGCATGTTGGCGTACGCGATCTCGGTGCCCGCGCCGGCGGCCGGGGTGTAGAAGAACATCAGGAAGATGCCGGTGATGGTCAGCAGGATGAACAGGAAGAAGCTGAGACCGCCGAGGCAGTAGGTGTAGGTCAGCTTGAGACCGTGCCGCTTCACCTTCACCGGATGCAGGTGGTAGAGCACGTTGTTCATCGCCGCGAGGGCGCGGTCCCGCGAGGTGTCGCGGTAGCCCTTGCGGTAGATCGAGCCCGGCCGGAAGATGGACTTCCAGATCACGTTGTCCTGGACGTTGGTCTTGACGTCCGAGAAGCTGGGGGGCTTCCTCGCCACGTTGCTCGTCCTCTTCTTGCTCGTCGGGCCCGACACCGCGGGTGGGTCTCGGGTCGGTCAGGTCGGTGGCCTCAGCCGTCGGTGCGTCCGAGCCACAGGGCATCGGACGGGCAGCGCTCGACGCAGATGGCGCAGCGCGTGCACTCGTTGTCGTCGATGATGAAGACCGCGTGGGACTGCGACGCCAGCGTCATCAACGACGGGCTGTCGGCGTCCTTCACGATGTTGGGAGACATCATGTAGATGCACTCCCACGGGCAGACGTCCTCGCAGGCGCGGCACAGGATGCACAGTTCGGGGGTGAGGCCGATGTGGCGCTTCGGCTTGACGCGTTCCTGCAGCCACTGCGCGTCGACCTGTTGGACGACGTAGTCGTCGAACATCAGCGGGTGTTCACCCTTGTCGGTCTTGCCCACGTCGTCCTCCTTTCCTCACGCTGTCGGTACCGGTGGTGCGGTCGGTGGTCGGGTCCTACTTGTAACCGCCGGCCTCGGGCTTGGTCTCGCCCGCGGCCAGGGTCTTCGGCAGCGACTTCTGCACCCGCAGCGCGAGCCAGCAGGTCAGCACGATGCCGATGACCATCATCGCCCCGACCACGCCCTCGGTGATCACCGAGTACAGGTTGGAGGCGATGTCGAGGCGGTAGTCCTCGGAGACGTCGATCCCGGCGGTGGCCGGGATGATGGTGCCGCTGAGGATGTTCTCGTTCGACTCGGTGAACTGGATCCAGGCGTGCGGGATGACCCCGTGCAGCCACCACAAAAAGGCGCTGCCGGCCATGACGCCCATGGTCGCCGAGACCCATTCGCGCTTCCCGTAGGTGAGCTTGGCCAGCCACAGCGGCAGGATCATCAGCGGACCCACCCACAGCACCATCACGGCCAGGCCGACCCAGCCGCGACCGAGGTCGAGCGGGTCGCCGAACCGGTAGGCCGCGCGCAGCGCGTCGGGAAGTGCCGCGCCGAACTGGCTGAACCACTCACCCACGTCTGGAATCTCCTCGAATGACGGCACGCCCCGGCCCGCCCGCGCAAGTGCGTGCCGGTCGGGACCGCGAGGCTACCAATCGCCGCGAAGCCCGAACAAACGACCGGGTCCCGGTGAGCGGCCCCCGACGCCCGGCGGCCGCGTCAGTCGCGTGCGGCGAGTGCGGACGCCACCTCGGCGGCGGCCTCGACGATGCGGGCGACGTCCGCGTCGCGCAGGGCCGTCGAGGTGAACACCACCTCGTAACCGGACGGGGCGAGGTAGATCCCGCGCTCGAGCATGCCGTGGAAGAAGCGGGCATAACGGCCGTGGTCGGCGGCGGCGACGTCCTCGTAGCGCCGCGGCGGTCCCTCGGCGAAGAGCACGCCGGCGAGGGTGGCGTGCTGGAGCACCTGGACGGTGGCGCCGGCGGCGTCGAAGGCCTCGCGAAGCCCCGTCACCAGCCGGTCGGTCACGGCGCCGAGGCGCTCGTACACCTCGTCGGTCAGCAGCCGCAGCTGCGCGAGCCCCGCGGCGACCGCCACGGGGTTCCCCGACAACGTGCCCGCCTGGTAGACCGGTCCGGCCGGCGCCAGGTGGTCCATCAGGTCCGCGCGGCCGCCGAACGCCGCCAGGGGGAACCCGCCGCCGACGATCTTTCCGAGCACGGTCAGGTCCGGGACGACGTCGTGCAACTGCTGGGCGCCGCCGCGGGCGACGCGGAAGCCGCTGATCACCTCGTCGAAGACGAGCACCGCACCGCAGGCGTCGGACTGGGCGCGCAGGAAGGCCAGGAAGCCGTCCTCGGGCGCCACCAGGTTCATGTTGGCGGGGACCGGTTCGCACAGGATCGCGGCGAGGTCGTCACCGTGGGCGGCGACGGCGGCCGCGACCGCGTCCCGGTCGTTCCACGGCACGAGCAGCGTGTCGGCCGCGGCACCCTCGGTCACCCCGGGACTTCCGGGGATGCCGAGCGTCGCCACGCCGGAGCCGGCCGCGACCAGCAGGGCGTCGGAGTGCCCGTGGTAGTGGCCGACGAACTTGAGCAGCTTGCTGCGGCCCGTGGCGCCGCGGGCGAGCCGGATCGCCGACATCCCGGCCTCGGTCCCCGAGTTGACCAGCCGCACCTTCTGCACCGAGGGGACGGCCGCGACGATCGCCTCGGCCAGCTCGACCTCGCCCTCGGTCGGGGCGCCGAACGAGGAGCCGCGACCGATCGCGTCCACCGCCGCCTGCCGCACCTCGTCGCGGACGTGGCCCAGGAGCAGCGGCCCCCAGGAGTTGACCAGGTCGAGGTAGCGGTTGCCGTCGACGTCGACGAGTTCGGCGCCCTCGCCCCGCGCGATGAAGCGGGGCACCCCGCCGACGCTGTCGAAGGCCCGCACCGGGGAGTTGACGCCCCCGGGGATGGCCGCCCGTGCGCGCTCGAAGAGGTGCTCGGAGGTGGAACTGCCCATGGCGACTCCTGGGTCGGGCGCGAGGCAGCTGGCGTGGGTTCGCCGCCAGCAGCCGTGGGGACCGAGGCTAGCGGCGGCTCCCGAAGGGTCCCGGCGGGCCGCAGTAGCCTGCCTCCCATGATGGCGCGACGGGCGTTGCGGGTGGCGGGGCTGACCGGCTCGGCGGCGTTGCTCGCGGCCGCGGGCGGCGCGACCTGGTACTACGCCGGACGCGTGACCGAGCCGGCGCACCGCCGCCCCATCGCCCCGCTCGACCGCGACCGGGTCGAGCTCCACGACCTCGGGACCGGCCACCTGCGGCTCGTCGGCGCCGACGCCGCGCGTCCCGGCTGGTGGGGGCTGCGGTGGCAGGACGGCTACGCCCGCGTCGGGCCACCGGTGGCGGCCACGGCGACGGCCGCGCCGTCCGCCGGGACCGAAGCGGTGCGACCGGTCGAGTTCCGGGTCGGGACGGCGCCCGCGACCGGCGTCGCCGCCCTGTTCGATCCGTGGGCGACCCCCGACGACCCGACGGTGCTCGGCCTGCCGGTGCGCGAGGTCGCGGTCACCGGACCGCTGGGGCCGATGCCGGCGTGGTGGTTCCCGACCCCGGTTGCCGGTGATCGGGCGCGGACGGCCGTGCTGGTCCATGGCCGCAGCGGCACCCGGGCCGAGACGTTCCGTCACGTCGCACCGCTGGTCGGCGCGGGCGTGTCGGTGCTCGTCACCTCCTACCGCAACGACGCCGAGGCGCCCGCCAGCCCCGACCGGCGGTCCCACCTCGGCGCGACGGAGTGGGCCGACGTCGCAGCCGCCGGCACCTGGGCGCTCGCCAACGGCGCCGACGACCTCGTGTTGGTCGGGCTGTCGATGGGCGGCGCCTGCGTCGCCGAGACCCTGCGCCGCTGGACGCGCCGCGACCGGGTCGTCGGCGTGGTGCTCGAGGCCCCGGTGCTGGACTGGGGGCCGGTGCTGCGCAGCGCCGCGGTGCAGCGGGGCCTGCCGGCTGCCGCCCTGCCGCTGCTGCTGCCACCGACCATGGCGTTGGCCGGCGCGAGGGCACGCATCGACTGGCGTTCGCTCGGCTCGTTCGAGGACCTGACCGAGCTGCCGGTGTTGCTGATCCACGGCGACGTCGATCCGACCGTGCCCGTCGAACTCGCTGACGCACTCGCCGCGGCGTTGCCCGAGCAGGTGACCTACCTGCGGGTCGAGGGGGCCGCCCACCTCACCGCCTGGAACCTGGCCCGTGACCGCGTCGAGGCCGCGGTGTCGGACCACGTCACCCGATTGCCGGGGTGAGCATGACGCCCGCCGTCACGGACGCACGCGCTCGAAGATGGGGTTGTCGGCCACCTCGCGGGCGCGGGCGAGGTCGGCTTCCGTGCGGACGGTCCAGGTCACCAGCGTGCCGCCGGCATCGCGCCAGGCGTCGGTGGCGGGGTTGGGCAGGCCGACGAGGTCGTAGGAGATGGCGTGCGGGGACAGCGCCGGCGCGTCCCGCAGTTCCGCCAGGCGTCGACGGACGACGGCGGGCAGCCGTGGATCGGCGTCCGGGGTTGCCGTCAGCACCCGCACCGTCCCGGGTCGTCGACGACGGAACCAGCGCACCGTGGCCGGGTTGAAGCTCGCGATGCAGTGGGGCCCGTCGTGCTCGTCGAGCACCGCGGCGACCGCCGCCTCCAATCGACCGGCGCGCAGACGGTGCGACTTGATCTCGACCATCGCCGGGTGCCCGTCGAGCGCCTGCAACGCCTGCGCCAGGGTCGGGACGACCTCGTCGCTGGTCTCGCCGTCCGCGGTCAGCAGCGGCAGCTGCTGCAGGCTCTCCACGTCGAGGTCGGCCACCCGCCGGTCACTCCCGGTGACCCGGCGCAGGACCTGGTCGTGGACGACGACCGGCGTGCCGTCGCGAGCCAGCATCACGTCGAGCTCGACCCCGTAACCCGACTCGGCGGCGGCACGGAAGGACGCGCAGGAGTTCTCGGGGATTCCGTCGCCGTGCAAGCCCCGGTGCGCCAGCGGGGTGTCGGAGAGCCAGGCGGGCGCCACCACCCCGCTCACGCGCCGGCGGCCAGTTCGATGGCGGCGTAGGTGAGCACGAGGTCGGCGCCCGCACGCCGGATGGAGGTCACCGTCTCGCGCATCGCGCGCGGGCCGTCCAGCCAGCCCCGTTCGGCCGCGGCCTGCACCATCGCGTACTCGCCGGACACCTGGTAGGCGGCGACGGGCAGGTCGAAGGTCGACCGCGCATCGGCGATGACGTCGAGGTAGGCCAGCGCGGGCTTGACCATCAGCACGTCGGCACCTTCCTCGACGTCCGACGCCAGTTCGCGCAGCGCCTCGCGGCGGTTGGCCGGGTCCATCTGGTGGCCGGCACGGTCGCCGTCCTGCATCGTCGACTCGGCGGCCTCACGGAACGGGCCGTAGAACGCCGACGCGTACTTGGCCGCGTAGGCGACCAGCACCACGTCCTCGAAGCCCTTGCCGTCGAGCGCCTGCCGGATGGCGCCGACCTGGCCGTCCATCATCCCCGACGGCGCGACCACGTCGACGCCCGCGTCGGCGTAGGTCAGCGCGTCGCGGACGTAGGCCTCGACGGCGGCGTCGTTGACGACCTGCCCGCGAGCGTCGAGGGGACCGCAGTGGCCGTGGTCGGTGTACTCGCACTGGCACACGTCGGCCCACAGCACCAGTTCGTCGCCGAGGGCGTCGCGCATGGCGCGGGCGGCACGCGGCACCGGGCCTTCGGGGTCCCAGCCCGACGAGCCGAGTTGGTCCTTGACCTCGGGGATGCCGAACAGGATCACGCCGCCGACGCCCACGTCGGCGGCGCGCCGGGCGAGGTCGACGGCCGAGGCGACGTCGTGCTGCGCCACGCCGGGCATCGAGCCGATCGGGTGCGCCCCCTCGATGCCGTCCTTGACGAAGACCGGCAGGACCAGCCCCGCCGGGTCGATCCGGGTCTCGGCGAAGGCACGGCGGAGGGCGGCGGTCCGTCGGAGGCGGCGCAGGCGGGTCTCGGGGAAGGGCACGACGACCTCGGCGACGGACGGCGGCGAACAGGTGTGGCGCGAGTGTAGGAGGCGGGGCTCCCCGCGAGACCGCCGGGCCGCTGGCTCAGCCGCGGCCGGCCCGCCACAACCGCCAGGCGGCGGCGACGGAGACGGCGGCGACGCCGAACGCGGTGACACGCTCGGTCCCGGGGCGTGCGGTATCGGCCGGGAGAGCGGTCGTCCGCCCTCCCGACGGTCGCGGTCGGGTCGGAGGAGCCGTCCGCGACCGCTGTCCGCTTGCCGCCGATCCGAGCGCCCGGGACGCTCGCGCGGCCGGGGCACGACCCGCCGCGACGTCCTGTGGCAGCGGCCGGTTGCCGGCCTGGATGCTCGGCAGCTGCGGCGCCTGTTCCGCGGCCGCCATCCCGTCCGCCTCGGCGTCCGAGGGGCCCTCCTCGACGTCGCCCTGGTCGACCAGCGGCACCCCGTGGCGCTCGGGCGAGACCAGCATCCCGCGTCGGCGCTCGGTCAACAGGGCGTTGAGTTCGGCGCCGTAGAGATAGAGGCGACCGGCGAGGTAGAGCAACAGCAGCAGGGCGATGATGCCGCCGAACGCGCCGTAGAGGGCGTTGGCGTCCTCGGCCTGGTTCGCCACGTACGAGGCACCGGCGATCTTCAGCGCCGCCCAGCCGAACGCCCCCAGCGCGGCACCCGGCAGCAACCGTCGCCAGCCGAGCTCGCTGGTCGGCGAGAACATGCGGTAGGCAGCCAGGAACAGCAGCAGGTCGAGCGGGAAGGTCGCCACCAGCGCGATCGGCGTCGCGGCCCAACCGGGGAGGTCGAGCACCCCGACGAGGCTGGACGCGCCCGCGGCGGCCAACGCCACGATCCCGAGCACGGGCATGGCCACCACCTGCAGCAGCTTGCCCTTCGCGCCCGTCGGCAGCGCACCGCGGAACACCATCGTGGTCGCGACCATGCCGGCGTTGATCACCTTCAGGCCGGTCAACAGCAGGGTCACGGCGCCGAAGCCGGCGAGGGCGCCGCGGTTGTCGACGACGGTCTGCACGAACCCGTCCATCCCCTGACCGGTGGCATCGAACGCCGCCTGCAGGCCCGGAACGGCGGTGGCGAGCGCACGGGCGATGTCGGCCTGCTCCGCAGGATCCTGGAACACGAACCCCGCGATCGCCACGGCGAGGACGAGCAGCGGCACCAGGGACAGGAACCCGAACAGCGCGATCGCGCCGGCGAACTGGTCGGCGGCGTCGAGGCGGTAGCGCTGCTGCATCTGCAGCGCGGTCCCGATCACGGGCAGCGACTCGAGCTTGTCCTTGAGCGCCATCCGGTCTCCTCCGGCCGCCGATGGATCGGGAAGGCTAGGGACCGGGGCCCGTCGATGGGCGGCGCAGGCGTGGGCGAGCGGGCACCAGCCGCGCCGCTAGTCGGGCAGCGGCAGGGGATTGAGCGCGTAGACCGTCGTCTCGCGATCGTCGTCCGCGCCTGAGCCGTCGGCCGGATACACGATGCCGTCCTGCAACAGCTGCGCCAGGTGCCCCGCGGCCGCGTCGGCCGTCATGCGGGCGTCCTGGGCGATGTCGGGCAGCGCGGACTCCAAGACCTGCTCGTGGAATCCCGGATCGGCGTCGTCGAGGACGGCGTGCTTGGCGAAGGCGAGGTGGAACAGCAGGCGCTCCCCGCCGTACGGACTGAACTCCCAGACGATGTCGACCGCGTGCTGCGTCACGGCGTCTTCCTCCCCGGACCGGCGCGGAACCGGTCGGCCCGCGCGGCATGATCACCCAAACCGGCATCAGGGTCCATCGACGACCGGCCGTATGCCCGCGAGCGGCCCGGCGGCAGGTCATGCGCCGATACGTGCATCCGGTGCTGGGGTCGTGCGCCCCAGGATGCACGCATCGGAATGGTCGCTGCGAGGTGCGACTCAGCTGCCGTCGGACCCGGCGGCGGTGACCAGGGCGGCGACGAGACCGTCGAGGTCGTGTGGATCGGCCTCGACGGCCACCGGGATGTCGAGCTCACGGCAGGTGCGCGTGGTCACGGGGCCGATCGAGACGACCGCGCCCCGCCAGGGCCGCTGCCCGACCAGCGTCACGAAGTTGCGCACCGTCGAGGAGGACGCGAAGGCGAGCAGGTCGATCCGTCCGGCCTCGAGGTCGTCGAGCACCGCGTCCGGCAGCGTGTCGGGCGCGACGGTCCGGTAGGCGACCACCTCGAGCGGCTCGTAGCCCTTGTCGACCACCAGCTGGTGCAGGATCGGACTGGCGATGTCGGCGCGCGGAAGCAACACGCGCCCGCTGCCGTGCGGCAGCGCTTCACCGAGCGCCTCGGTGGTGGCGCGGTCCGGCACGAGGTCGGCGCGTACGCGCAGCCGCTCCCACAGCCGGCCCGCCGTGCCGGGACCGACGCAGGCGACGAGCGGCACGGCGGCGAACACGCGGGCGTCGAGCCCGTCCTGCTCGATCGCCGACGCCACCGCGTCGACCCCGTTCGGGGAGGTGAGGCACACGGCCGCGAAGGCCCCGTCCGCGAGATCGTGCAGCGCAGCGCGGAGCGAACCGACGTCACCGTCCTCGATGCGCAGCACGGGAGCCTCGACCGGGTCACCGCCCAGATCGCGGACGCGGTCGGCGAGGGCCGACGCCTGGGCACGCGAGCGGGCGACGAGCACCCGACGGCCGGCCAACGGTCGCACGGTCGCGGCGTCCACGGTCACGCCGAAGGCTGCCGCAGCCGCTCGAGCACGTCCTGACCACCCGCCTCCAGCAGCGTCGCGGCCATGACCCGGCCCAACAACTGCGGCTCGTCGGCGGCGGTCTCGTGGGAGGCCCGGAACAGCCGCGTGCCCGTCGGATCGGACAACATGCCCAGCAGTTCGAGGCGCCGGTGACCGTTCTCCGCCTGAGCACCACCCGTTCCGCCAGGGGCGGGAAGCAGGGTCGCGTGCGCACCGATCGGCGCGGTGCAACCACCCTGGAGCTGGAGCAGCAACTCGCGCTCGGCCGTGACCTCGGTGCGGGTGTCGGCGTGGTCGATGCGCCGCAGCGCCTTGCGTGTCGCGGCGTCGTCGCTGCGGCACTCGATGGCCAGTGCGCCCTGTGCCGGCGCGTGCAGCATCTCGCCGTGCTCGAGCGGGACGACCGTGAGATCGAACCCCTGCGGTTGCAGGCGCAGCAGGCCGGCGACCGCGAGGACGATGCCGTCGACCTCGCCGGCCACGACCTTGCCGAGCCGGGTCTCGAGGTTGCCGCGGATCGGCTGGACCAGCACGTCGCGGCGTGCTTTCTGCAACTGCGCCCGTCGTCGCGGCGACGAGGTGCCGATCGTGACCTGGCGGTCCCGGGGCAGGTCGGCGAGCCGGTGCCCGGCGCGGGTGACCAGGGCGTCGCGGGGGTCGACCCGCTCGGGCACGGCGGCGATGGTCAGGCCGGCGGCGTGCTCGGTCGGCAGGTCCTTGTAGGAGTGGACGACCAGGTGGCAGTCGCCCTCGAGCACCGCCCGGCGCGTCGCGTCCACGAACAGGCCCTTGGCGTCGAACGACTCGAGCGCCCGGTCGGGGTGGTCGTCACCCGTGGTCGACATCGGGACCAGTTCGAACGCCCGGCCCGTCGCGGCCTCGAGCGCCGTGCCGACGTGGCGCGCCTGCACCTGGGCCAGCGCGGAGCGACGGGTCGCGATCCGCCAGGGACCGTCCTCGGCGGAGCTCACGCTTCGCGGTCCGGGTCCGGGTCGTCCAGGCCGAACAGGTCCCGCACCGCGTCGGCGTGCCCCTCGGCGCCGGTGCCGTCCGCGAGCTCCTTCAACCGGACCGTCGGCGTGTGCAGCAGCGTGTTGACGATGCCGCGTGTGAGCGCCTCGACGGTTTCACGCTGCCGGTCGTCGAGCGACGACAGGCGACCGGAGAGACGCTCGAGCTCGGCGGCACGGACCTGCTCGGCCGTACGCCGCAGGTCGCGGATCGTCGGCTCGACCTCGCTCGCGCGCGTCCATGCGAGGAAGCGTTCCGCCTCGACGTCGACGATGGAGCGTGCGGCGGCGACCACGTCGCCGTTGACGCCGCGGTCTGCGCCGTACTCGACCCCGGCGCCCATGGCGACGGCGCGGACGTCGGCGATGTCGACCACCTCGACGCCGGGAACGTCGTGACAGCGCGGGTCGACGTTGCGGGGCATGGCCAGGTCGAGCAGGACCAGTGGCCGGGTCCCGTGCCCGTCGGCGCGGCGCTGTTGGACCGCGGCGAGCACCAGGTCGAGGTCGAGGACGGGTTCGGGAGCGCCGGTCGTGCACACCACGAGGTCGGCGTCACCCACGGCCTGCTGCAGGGCGCCGGCGGCGATGATGCGCCCGCCGGTGCGGGCGGCGAGCCGCTCCGCCTTGTCCTCGGACCGGTTCCACACGTCGATGCGGCCCGCGGCCTCGTCGACCAGGCGGCGCGCGGTCAGCCCACCCATCTTGCCCGCGCCGACCAGCAGCACGTGGCTGCCGGTGAGCGCGGTCCCGAGCCGCGCGGCGGCGACGTCGAGGCCGACGTCGACCATCGAGGACGCGCCGCTGGAGATGGCGGTCTCGTGGCGGACCCGGCGGCCCACCCGGACGGCCTGCCGGAACAGCCGCTGCAGGACCCGGCGGGCGCTGCCCTCCTGGCGCGCGGTCTCCATCGCCTGCTTGACCTGCATCGCGACCTGGCGCTCACCGAGCACCATCGAGTCGAGGCCGGCCGTGACGGCGAACAGGTGCGCCGCGGCCCGGTCGTCGTGGTAGCTGTACTGCAGCTCGTCGAGGTCCTGCGGGTGGATGTCGCCGCGTTCCGCGAGCCAGCCCCGCAGTTCCTGCAGACCGGGGTGGAACCGGCTCACCGAGGCATAGATCTCGACCCGGTTGCACGTGGAGAGCACGACGGCTTCCTGCACGTGCTCGAGGCCGGTCAGCGCCTTCAGGGCCTTCGGCAGCTGCTCGGCGGGCACGGCGAGCCGTTCCAGCAGCGACAGGTCCGCGCTGCGGTGGTTGCACCCGACGACGAGGAGGGACATGGGCCCGATCTGGTGGCTGGAAGGCGTCACGCTCTGCGCGTGGCGGGACGGCACCGGCGTACCGGATGCAGCGACGCGACCGGCGTCGAGCCCGCACGTCTCCGTCGTCCGCGAGCGTACCGGTCGGTTCGGGGGCGAACCAATGCCACAGAAGGATCGCGCAGGCACCGACCGTGCCAGCTCCCCCGGGCGCGCTCCACGTCCGGTGGCGTCCGGTCAGCTGGCGGCGGCGGAGACCTCGTTGAGCTGCTCGTAGAACGACAGGATCTGCAGTTCCGTGGACATGTCCACCGTGCGGACGGTGATCTGGTCAGGAACCTCGAGGTGGCCCGGGGCGAAGTTGAGGATGGCCGTGACACCCGCGGCGACCACCTCCTCGGCGACGGCCTGGGCGCGTTCTGCGGGGGTGGTGAGCACCGCGATGGTGATGCCGTGGTCGCGTACGAGCGTCGGGAGGTCGGAGGGCGGCCGCACGACGTGCTCCCCGACCGGCGTGCCGATCTTGGCCGGGTCGGCGTCCACCAGCGCCTCGACCCGGAAGCCGCGGCGCGAGAAGCCGTCGTAGCTGGCCAGGGCGCGACCGAGGTTGCCGATCCCCACGATCACGACGGGGCGGTCATCGGTCAGCCCGAGCACGGTCGAGATCTCGGTGGCCAGCTGCGCCACGGTGTAGCCGACCCCGCGCGTGCCGTAGGTGCCGAGGAACGACAGGTCCTTGCGGACCTTCGCCGAGGTGAGGCCGGACGCCTTGGCGAGGTCGTCGCTGGAAAGGGTCTGTCGCCCCGCGTCGGCCGCCTCGACCAGTACCTGCAGGTAGCGCGGCAGTCGGGCGACCGTGGCCTCGGGGATCCGCCGCTGCGACACGCCCGCCCTCCGTTGGTCGTGGCCGGTCATAACGCAACCGGGCCGTCGATGCTCGAGCGAGGCTACGTGGCTCGTGCGGACCGGCCAATTCGTCCCATCGGGCGGGCGCTCAGGCGCTGCGTCGCGCCTGTCGGACCGCGGCCCGGACGCTGCCGGGCGGCACCTCGAGTTCGGCGACCTCGCGGCCGTCGACCACGACCACCGGCACCCGCACGCCGTAGCGCGACACCAGCACGTCGTCGCCGTCGACGTCGACGTGCGTCACGTCGGCACCCCGTGCCTCGCGCGCGACGATCGCCTCGGCGCGCCGGCACAGCCCGCAGGTCGCACGCGTGTAGACGAGCACGGCTGGCCGACGGGCACGACGGCGCAGCCGCATCAGGACGGCTCGCGCAGTTCACGGCGGCGGACCTTGCCGCTGGCCGTGAGGGGGAGCTGGTCCACCACCTCGATGCGGGTCGGGCACTTGTAACGGGCGAGGCGGGCGCGGCAGACATCGCCGAGCCGTTCGACGTCGATCGTGTCGTCGCGGGCCACGACGTGGGCGACGACCGTCTCCCCCGTGAGTGGGTGGTCCGCGCCGACGACCGCGGCATCGAGGACCTCGGGATCCTCGAGGAGGACGCGCTCGACCTCGCGCGGATAGACGTTGAAGCCGTTGACGATGATCAGGTCGCGCTTGCGGTCGACGAGGAAGAGGTAGCCGTCGGCGTCCCGGGTCGCGACGTCGCCGGTCCGCAGCCACCCGTCCGCGGTCAGCGCACGTGCGGTCGCCTCGGCATCTCCGTGGTAGCCCTGGAACACGTTGGGGCCGCGGACCCAGACCTCGCCCGGGTCACCGTCCTCCACGTCGCGTCCGTCGTCGTCGACCAGGCGCAGCTCCACCTGCGGCAACGGCAGTCCGACGGAGCCGGCGCGCGGCCGGAGCCCCATGGCGTTGCTGGTGACGGACGGGGACGCCTCGGTCAACCCGTAGCCCTCCTCGATGGTCACCCCGGTCGCGGCCGCGAACGCCTCGAGGGCCGCGGGTGGCAGCGGTGCCGCTCCGGACACCGCCAACCGCAGCGTCGGCAGCGACGCGTCGTCGAGGTGGCCGCCCCGGATCCAGGCGACGTAGATCGAGGGTGCCCCGAGCAGCACGGTGACCCCGTGCTCGCTCATCGCCCGCAGCGTCGCCGCCGGGTCGAAGCGCTCGACGAGCACCATCGTCGCTCCCGCCGTCAACGCGGCACCGAGTCCCACGTTGAACGCGTAGATGTGGGCCAGCGGCAGCACCAGCAGGACCACGTCGTCGGCGGTGACCTCGAACCGGCCCGCCAGCGACTGGTCCTGGTTGGCCGCGAGGTTGCCGCGCGAGAGCATCGCGCCGCGCGGCCGTCCCGTCGTGCCCGAGGTGTAGACCAGCGCACCGAGATCGTCGGGGGCACGGTCGACCGGGCGCGGTTCACCGGCGACGTCCCGAAGCGCGGACCATGTCGGCAGGTCGTCGTCCGGCAGGGCGCCGGTCGGCAGGTCACCCGCGGATGCCGCCGACACGATGCGGAGGCCGTCGAGGTGGTCGGCGAGCTCGACCACGGCGGCAAGGCGTTCGGGACCCACGACGGCGACCGAGGCGCCGCTGTCGGCCAGCGCGTGACGCAGCTCGTCCGGCGCCAGGCCGGGCAGCAGTGGGACCACGGCTGCGCCGGCGCGAAGGGTCGCGGCGGCCACCTCGACGAAGGTGACGTTGGTGCCGCAGATCAGCGCCACGCGGTCCCCCGGGCCGACCCCCAGGCGCTGCAGGGCCGCCGTGCCGGCATCGACGCGGGCGTGCAGTTCGCCGTACGTGAGACGGCCGCCGTCCCACACCAGCGCGGGGTGGTCGGGACGCTCGGCGGCGGCCCGACGCAGACGGGCGGCCACGTCGACCGGTGGTGTGCCGTTCACGCGCACTCCCTCTTCCGCTGCCCGGATCGCCGTGGTCGCGCAGCCTAGGGGCCGCCCCCTCCGCCGCGTGCCGTCCGGGGCGACCGGTCGGCGGTGGGACGCCGCGGCGACCGGAGGGCGGTTGGCGCCACGGGGCTACGCTCGAGCGACATGCGCCTGCTCGCCTCCACCGGCCCCCTGTTCGCCCGTCCTCTGGACTGGGCGCTCGGGGTCGTCGCCGAGGCCGGCTACGACGGCGTCGAGCTCATGGTGACCCAGGACCCGGCGACCCAGGAGCCCGAGCGCGTCGCGGCGGCCGCCGCGACCGAGGGCATCGCCGTGCCGGTCGTCCACGGGCCGTTCCTGCTGTTGACGCGCCGCGTCTTCGGCACGGACCTGGTCGAGAAGGCACGGCGCTCGCTGGAACTGGCCAGCGACCTCGACGCGGACCTGATGATCGTCCACCCACCGTTCCGGTGGCAGCGGGAGTTCCACCAGTGGTTGCTCCGCGAGGGTGACGCCGAGGCGGAGGAGCAGGGCACACGGATCGGGGTCGAGAACCTCTACCCGGTGTCGGTCGCGGGGCGGCCGGTGCGGTTCCACCGCTACACCGAACCCGACCACCTGCGCTCCTTCCGGCACGTCGTGCTCGACACCAGCCATTTCGGCGTCGCCGACATCGACATCACCGCGGCCTACCGGCGTCTGCGCGAGCAGGCCGTGCACCTGCACGTGTCCGACAACCGGGGCGGCGGCCGTGACAGCCACGCCCCGCTCGGACACGGGCGGCTGCCGCTGGCCTCCTTCCTGTCGGAGGTCGGCGAGGACGCCAAGCTCCCCGACGGCCCGCGTGCGTCCATCACGCTCGAGCTCGACTGCCGCCGCTACCTCGACGATCGCAGCGCGCTGGTCGGGTACCTGCGCCAGGAGCGCGAGAAGTGCGTCGCGCTGCTCGACGGTGCCCCTGCCGAGGAGGTGCTCGGCCGTCCCGACGTGGTCGCGATCGCCCCTGGAGCCCACGAGGACGATCCGGACCAACCCACCGTCCCGCCGCTGAACCCCTGAACCGCGCTCCGGAGCCGCCCTGACCCAAGGGACGGTGAAGTTCCGGGCGTTCTCCGCTTGACTCGCCACCGGATCGAGGTCGGCCGGGGAAGGTTCCCGTACCCTCGTCCGGCGGCGTGGGGCGGCGGGGAGTCGGTCCACGCGCTGACCGGGAGATGACCGCGTGCGTGCTGGGACGTCGTTGGCGCTGCTGCTGCTGCTCGCCGTCATCGTCGTGGCCGCCATCGTGCAACTGACCCGGGCGGCCAACCTGTGAGCGCCGCTCCTCTCGCCGGTGAGGCGGTCGACCCCGAGGTCGTCGCGCTCGTCGAACGGGCCCAGGGCGGCGACGCCCAGGCGTTCGCCGACCTCTACGACCGCTACGTCGACCAGACCTTCGCCTACGTCTACCGGCGCGTGGGGCACCGTCAACTCGCCGAGGACCTGGTCGGCGACGTGTTCCTGCGGGCCTACCGGCGCCTCTCCAGCTTCGAGTGGCAGGGCGTGGACCTCGGCGCGTGGATCATGACGATCGCGCGCAACCGCGTGCACGACCACTTCAAGTCCGCCCGATTCCGCCTCGAACGGCCGACCGACGACGTGCGGGACGACCCGGGACCCAGCACGCCGGACGATCCCGAGCGCGTCGCGGTCGCGCGGGACCTGACCCGGGCGCTCGGCCAGGCGCTCGCACGCCTCAAGGACGAGCATCGCGAGGTCATCGAACTGCGCTTCGTCCACGACCTGTCGGTCGCCGAGACCGCCGCGGTGATGGAGCGCTCCGTCGGTGCCACCAAGGCGCTGCAGTACCGGGCGTTGCGGGCCCTGGCCACCGAGGTCGAGGGGCATCCGGAACTGACACGACTGGCGACGACCGGGCTCGGGGGCCTGCTCGCCCTGCTCAAGATGGTGCCGTTGTGAGCACATGCAGCGCGATCACCGCACAGGTCCGTACCACCGGCGGACCCGCCTCGTTGACGTCGATGTCAACCTCGGTCCGCCCGTTCACCAACCGCCGACAGGCTCATTCGTGACACCCCGCCGACACGCCCGCGAGATCGAGCAGCTCGCTGCGCTGCTCGACGGTACGCGCGCGCCCGGCGAGGTCGACGGCGCCACGCGTTCCCTCGGCCGGCTTGCCACGGCGGTCGTCGAGCACGACGCCTTCGAGTCGGTCACGTTGAGCCAGGCCAACCGCGAGGCCATGCGCGCCCGGCTGCTCGCCGACATCGCCAACGAACGCCCGGAGACCGCGCCCGCCCCGGCGCGTCCGTCCCGCCAGGAGCGCTTCCGTTCGACCCGGGTCGGGATCGCGACCGGCCTGGCGTCGGCGATGCTCGGCAGCGCCGGGGTCGCGTTCGCCGCCCAGGACGCGCTGCCGGGTGACACCCTCTACCGCGTGAAGCAGGCCACCGAGACCGCGCGCCTGTCGCTGGCCGGCGACGTCGTCCAGCACGGCCGCCTCCAGCTGCGCTTCGCCGAGGAACGCCTCGACGAGGTCGCCACGGGCAGCGACCGGCTCGGCAGCGACCGGCTCACCGAGGCGCTGGCCGAGATGGACCAGCGTTCGCTCGACGGCGCGCAGGACCTGATCGCCGCCGCCGAACGCACCGCCGACGGGGAACTGCTCGCCGAGGTCGACGCCTTCACCCAGCGGCAGGCGTCACGGCTCGTCGAGATCTACGACGCGCTGCCGGCCGAGGTCCGCCCACGGGCCGAGGACTCGCTCGGCGTACTGCGCCGGATCCGGCTCGAGTTGCTGTTCCCGGTGGCGCAGGCGTGCGACTGCGTCGCCCTCGCCGACAACGGCGTCGTCCCGCTGGGCGGAGGCGCCACCCTGGCCGAGCGGCTGCGCTCGGCGGCCCTGCCGGCGCCGACCGCCTCACCAGACCGCTCACGTCTGAGCGAAGGGCTGGCCGAGGCCGAGGCAGCGGCCGTCGCCCGTGTCGAGGGAACGCTTGGCGAATCCACGGGCAGCGACGACGGCGGCGTGGGCCGCTCCCCGTCGACCACCTCGGGTGGGACGGGCACCGGCGACGCCGTCGCGGGCGTGACCGGATCCGCCGGCCAGACGATCGAGGACACCGGCAGCCGCGTCGGCGGCACGGTGCGCGACACGGCCGACGAGGTCGGGGACGCCGTCGGGGGGGTCGTCGGCGGCGAGGCCGGCGACGCCGTGGACGAAACCGTCGACGAGGTCGGTGACGGTCTCGGCCAGGTGGTCGAGGACGTCGGCGGGACGATCGGCGGCGTCGTCAAGGATCCGGTCGGCACGATCGGCGATGCGGTCGGCGGGCTCGGCGACGCCGTCGACGACACCACCGGGACGATCGGCGGCAACCTCGGCGGCTCCGGCGGCTCCGGCGGGCTCGGCGGCCTCGGCGGGCTCGGCGGCAACTGAGCCGTCACCGACGCTCGCTTCCCGCCTTGCCGGCGGGGACCCCGCGCGACCGGTCCCTGCGCAGGTGCGCGGTTCGCGCACGCGGCGTTGGTGGCGCCGGTGGCCCCGTTGCCGGAACGACACCGCTTCGTTGAGCCCAACGCACCGGACCCGGGCCGACGGGACGGTGGGGCGACTGGGAGGTTGCGGGATGGGGACGCGCAGGTGGAGGCGGGCGACCGCACTGGTCGCCGCCGGGATGTTGGCACTCGGCGTGCCCGGCCTTGCTGCCGCGCAACCCGCTCCCGGCGAGTTCGGTGGGCTGGAGGACGTCCTCGATCCGGCACGACTCGAGGACCTGCTCGGGGGGCTCGATCCCGACGAACGTCGACAGCTGCTGGACGCGCTCACCGGCGAGGGTGGCGACGCCCCGCAACTGCCTCCCGAACTGCAACAGGTCCTCGACCAGCTCCTCGCGCTCCTCGACGAGGTCGGGTTGCCCGACCCCGGCGGCGAGGGCGATGACGGCGCCGAGGACGCCGAGCGGCCCGACGCGGCGGCGCCCAGGATCGGCGGCGACGCGACGACCCCCGAGGCCGGCGTCGGCGGTTTCGCGGCGTACGCCGAGGCCAGCGGCGCCACCGTCTGCGTCGGCGTGCCCGCCGCCCTTGCCGAGGGGCTGACGCCGGTCCTCGAAGGTCTCGGTATCGCCGGCGGATGCGACTTCGGGGAGACGCGCACCGCGGGCATCCGTCTCGACCTCGGCAAGGCCGAGACCGACCTGCGTCGTGCCGCGGCCGACGAGCCGATCGACGCGGATGCCAGGGCCTTCGTCACCAACCTCCTGCTCGCCTCCGAGGCCGCCGACCAACCGGGTGCCTGCGAGGGTGGGCCGATGGAGGCCACACTGCCCCCCGACGGCCCACCGCTCGTGACCTTCACGCTGCTGGGCGTCGACTGCGCCAGCGACGACGCCCGGGCCTTCGCCGACGTCCGGATCGCCGGCGTGGACATCGGGCTCGGCAACCTGGTCGAACATGGCCTGCCCGTCGAGGCACGTGACGCGCTCGGCCAGGTCGTGGACGGCCTCAACGAACAGCTGCTCGGCCAGCTCGACCCGGCGCTGTGCGAGCTCAGCGACCCCGTGCTCGACGGGCTCCTCGGGGGCGGTTCGCTGTGCGAGACCGACGGCAACGGCGCCTCGTCGGTGCTGCGTCTGCACAACCCGCTGGACGCCGACATCCCGCTGGTCGACCTCGGCCTGGTCGCGGCGACGTCCGAGATCGTCCACGACGACGGCACCGTGACGGCGACGGCGACCTCCACCTTCAGCCACCTCAACGCGCTCGGCATCGCCTGTCTCGGCGGCGACGGTGAGGCGCCGGCCACCTTCACCGCCACCGCGTCGACCGACGGCATCGAGGCGGCACGGTCGGCGACCGCCCCGGACGTGCAGGTGCGCGCCTGCCCGCAGGAACAGAGCCTGCTCCGGCTGGTCGCGGCCGAGGGGCCGCTCGGCGACGTCGCCGTTCTCGAGCGGGTCGTGCGCGACGACCTGCTCGGCGGTGCGCTCGCCCCGGTCTTCGGCGGACTCGACCAACTGTTGGCGGCTCTCTCCACCCGGGCGCTGACGCCGGGCCAGGCCTACACCGGCGACATCGAGGGCGCCGGGACCTCGGCGGGGACGACGCCGTTCGTCGTCGCGGCGACGCTGCCCCTGGCCGGCCTGCCGGGCCTGAGCGAGGTGGGCGGCGAGATCGCCGTCATCGTCCATGCCAACGAGACCCGCGTGGGGGTCAACGCCGAACCGGTCGAGGTCGTTGCCGCCGAGGTCCCCGACGAGCCGCTGCCCCATACGGGCGCGGGTCTGACCGGCGTGCTCGGCCTGGCCGCCATGGCGGGCGCCGTCGCGCTGCGCCGCCGCTGAGTTCGCTCCACCCTGCTCACACGAACGTCACGGCCAGCCTCACAGGAAGACCGAGCGACGTCCCATCAGGTTGCGGTGCAGCATCCGCTGGATCGTGTCGCGCACGGCGTCGGTGAGCTCGAAGACCGCCATGGGGTCGTCGGCGGCGTCGGGGCCGTAGGGGCTGGTGTCGATGGGCTCGCCGTACTCGATGACCCACTTCGACGGCAGTGGCAGCAGCGCCAGCGGGCCGAGAACCGGCAGCGCGAACATCTGCGGCACCACCGGGAAATACGGCAGCCCGAGCACCCGCGCCAACAGTCGCAGGTCGAACAGCAGCGGATAGATCTCCTCGCTGCCCACGATCGCGGTCGGGATGATCGGTACCTGCGCACGCAGCGCCGTCGCAACGAACCCTCCACGCCCGAACCGCTGCAACCGGTAGCGGTCGCGCCAGGGCTTGCCGACGCCCTTGAACCCCTCGGGCCAGACCGCCACGAGCTCGCCACGGTCGAGCAGACGGTCCGCGTCGGGACCGGATGCGAGCGTGGCGCCCGTCTTGCGGGCGAAGGGCCCGGCGAACGGCGTCCGCAATGCGAGGTCGGCCGCCAGCTCGCGGGCGTGGCGGCCGGTCTGCTCGAGGATGTCGAGGCGGGTGATGAGCGCGTCGGCGGGCAGCGTGCCCGCATGGTTGGCGACGACGAGCGCGCCGCCCGAGGTCGGGATGTGTTCGGCCCCGTACGAGCCGACCCGCCACCAGTACCGGTGCAGCGGCCGGATCAAGGGCATGAGGACGTTGGTGGTCAGGTCCTCGTCGAACCCGAACTCGTCGATCTCGTAGTCACCGGTGAGCCGGCGGCGGAGGAAGGCGGCGGCGTCGGTGAGCTGATGGCTCCACCCGGCCCCGAGGAACCGGCCCAGGAGTGCCAAGGCATCGGTCGGGGGCTGCCACCCACGACGCGCCGCCTCGCGCTCGGCCGCTCGCCGGGCCGACTCGCGGTCGTCCGCGCGCCTCGGGCCGTCCGCGTGCCGGGGCTCCTCGCGATCGTCCGCATCCCTCGCGGCGGCCGCGTCGTCGACCGCCGGTTCCTGCCGGTCCGCCGGAGGCACCAGGGCATGCACGCGGCAACGGCCGTCCGCGACGGCGTAGTTGCGGCACGGCGTCCCCGCGACGGTGATCGCCGCACATCGCGGCCTGGGCGTGGCGTCGGGGTCGTTCGCGCGCTGCCGCGCCGCGCGTTCGGCGGCGATCGAGATCACCTCGGCAGGGGGCCGCGCGGCGCTCACGGCTGCCCCTCCGAACGACCGGCCAGGAACCGGCGCTGGTCCTGGCGGGCGAGGAAGGCGTTGACCTCGCGCTCGAGCCGGCGGACGTCGTCGTG
This sequence comes from Egicoccus sp. AB-alg6-2, assembly GCF_041821025.1. Lineage (NCBI taxonomy): Bacteria > Bacillati > Actinomycetota > Nitriliruptoria > Egicoccales > Egicoccaceae > Egicoccus > Egicoccus sp. AB-alg6-2. Next base: position 337,799 of record NZ_JBGUAY010000006.1, read on the forward strand.
GGCGAGCAGACCGCGGATCCGTCGCTGCCGGACGAGGTCCTCGAACGCGGCCCGGCTGGACCAGCGCGGCACGTAACCGACGTCCTCGCGCAGGCGGGTCGTGTCGATGACGCGACCGAACTGCAGGAAGCGCAACTGCTCGGCGGAGACGTCCAGGCGGCCGCTGCGGCGCACCATGCCGGCGACGACGTCGACGAACGGTTGGGGAACGGGGGCGGGCACCCGCCCCGCGAGGCGGATGGCCTGGGACAGGTAGACCACCCCGTCGCCGGCGACGTTGTAGGTGCCGGGATGGCTGGCACAGGTGACCCGTTCGAGGACGGCGACCGCGTCCTCCTCGTGGCAGAACTGCAGGCGGGGGTCGTAGCCGAGCACCGTCGGGACGGCTGGCAGGCTGAACAGGGCACTGAAGGCGGAGTCGAGGTGGCCACCGACGAAGTTGGCGAACCGCAGCACCGTCAACTCCACGTCGGTGCGGCGCCGCGCGAACGAGCGCGCGTACGTTTCGATCTCGCTGGCGTCCTTGGCGTACCCGTGACGCGGCGGGGTGCGCGGCAGGTCGGTTTCGCGGAAGCTGACCGGGTCGGTGTGCTCGGAGCCGTAGACGGCGGCCGTCGACTTGAGCACGAACCGGCGTAGCGTCGGGGTGTTCTGACAGGCGGCCAGCAGTTGCATCGCCCCGATGACGTTGCGTTCCTTCATCATCGCGCGGCCGCCGCTGCGCGCGGGGGTGCTGGCCGTGCTCATGTGCAGCACGGTGTCGATGCGTTCGGTGGTCAGCAGACGCGCCACCACGGGATTGCGCACGTCGGCGCGCACGAACTCGGTGCGCTGCAGGTCCGTCGAGGGCGTGCGGACGTCGACGCCGAAGATCGCCGCCACGTCGTCACGGCGCTCCAACGCGGCGGTCACGAGCCCGGCCAGGTCACCGGCGACGCCCGTGACGAGCACCCGTCGGCCCTGCTCCACGCGCGCTCCTGCTCTCGTCGCTGATGGGCGACCGAGTGAACCAGACCGCCGGCGGCCGGCCGACCCGGACCGGGCCTCCTTCAGCCGTGCAGCGGCGGCGCCTGCACGCCGTGGTGGGGAAGGACGAGACGCCGGACCGCCTCGACGGCCTCCGCGGCAGCCGTTCGCGCCTGCGCCCGCAGCTCCACACCGACGCGCGCCGGGTCGTCGGTGAACGAGCGCGGCGGCGTACGGCCGGTGCGGGCGTAGGCGAGCTCCTGCCACGCCATCGGCGTGTCCATCGGGGCGTTGTGCCCGGCCATCTCGGCGAACGCCAGCGTCCAGGCGCGCGGCACGACCTCGACGATCTGGTATCCGCCGCCACCGAAGGCGACCCAGCGACCCTCGCACAGCTCGTGCGCCAGTTGGTGCAGGCGGCGATAGATCGCGGCGTCGTCGTCCACGGTCAGCGACAGGTGCGCGAGCGGATCCGCGGCATGGGTGTCGCAACCGAGCTGGGTGAGCAGGATGTCGGGCGCGAACGCCCGCAGCAGCGGTTCGACGACAGCGTCGAAGGCGTCGAGCCAGATGTCGCCGGTGGTCCCCGGGTACAGCGGCACGTTGGCGGCCGAGCCCGGCGCACCGGCGCCGCCGATGTCGGTGACGTGTCCCGTGCCGGGGAACAGGAAACGACCGGACTCGTGCAGCGAGATCGTCAGCACGCGTGGGTCGTCGGCGAACGCGACCTCGACCCCGTCGCCGTGGTGCACGTCGACGTCGACGTAGGCGACACGTTCGGCGCCGTGTTCGAGCAGCCAGTCGATGGCGATGGCCGGGTCGTTGTAGATGCAGAAGCCGGCGGCGCGGTCGGGCATGGCGTGGTGGAGACCACCGGCGGGGTTGAAGGCGTGGTCCGACTCCCCCTCCCAGACCTGGCGGGCCGCTTCCTTGGACGCCGCGCAGATCAGCATCGAGGTGGGATGCATGTCGGGAAACGCGGGCGTGTCGCCGGCCCCGAGCCCGAACTGGTCGTCGGCGCGGGCGGTCGGATCGGCGGACAGCCGCTTGACCGTGTCGACGAACTCGGGCCGGTGCAGGCGCAGCAGTTCGGCCTCGTCGAACGGCCCGGGCCCCAACTCCACGGCGTCGGGACCGAGCAGTCCCGTCGCCCGGATCAGGGCCATCGTCAGCTCGACCCGCACCGGCGCCAGGGGGTGGCCGTGTCCGAGGTCGTAGGCCGCGAAGGCGTCGTCCCACAGCAGCGCGACCCGACCGGCAGCCGCCGGCCCACCACCCGCCATACGCCCGTGCTCCCTCGGCTCGACGACGCGGGGCAGCGTAGCGACGGTGCCGACCGCGACCGACTGGGGCCCGGGGCGATCAGCCGCCGCCTGCGCGGTACGTGCAGATGTTCACGCCGGTGCCGCTGGTCACCGTGGACACCAGTTCGAGCGTCCGCAGTCGCCCGTCGTCGGGGAAGATCGTCTTGCCGCCGCCGAGCAGGACCGGCTCGACCATGAGCCGCAGCTCGTCCACCAGGTCCTCCTGCAACAGCGTGCGCACCAGGGTTGGACTGCCCATCACGAGCAGGGTGCCCTCGCCGCCCTGCTTGAGCGCCCGGACGCGTGCCACGACCTCGTCACCCCGGATCCGCGTCGTGTGCTCCCAGGTCAGGTCGTCGTCGGCGAGCGTGTCGGAGACCACGTACTTGGGGGCGGCGTTGAGCCGGTCCGCGAACGGGTCGCCGGCACGGTGCGGCCAGGCCGCGGCCATCGCCTGCCACGTGCGGCGGCCGAACAGGACCGCGTCGGTCTCGGCCATGGTCGCGTCGAAGGCGCCGCCCATCACCTCGACGTCGAAGAACGGGTGCGACCAGCCACCGTGGGCGAAGCCGCCGTCGGTGTCCTCCTCGGGCCCGCCCGGTGCCTGGACGACGCCGTCCAGGCTCATGAACTCCATGACCACCAACCGCATGTTCCTCGCTCCTCCGTCGTTCCTCGTGGACCGCATGCTGACGACCCGTCCGCCGTGAACTCATCGCCGCACGGATGGCGCGCCAACCGGACCATGTCGCGCCAGTCACGCCATGTCGCGCCGATCCCGCAGCCGTGCGGGGCTGGCGCGACATGGAGCCGGAAGCGCGACATCATCACGGTTCGACGACGAGCCCGGCACCGGTCCGGGTCCAGTCGCTGCCGCGGACGCGGACCACCAGCGAGACCAGCCGGACCACCATCATGGCCTGCACCGCGACCCAGAGCCCGAGCAGCCCGCCTCCCAAGCTCGCGACGAGTTGCCCACCGACACCGCCGACGATCGCGGCGAGCACCGTCCAGGTCCGCAGGTAGGCGAAGTCCTCGGCGCCCATCAGGACGCCGTCGAGGGCGAACACCGGGCCGTTGACGACGTGGCCGAGCGCGGCGAACCACCACGCCGTCGCGATCACGGCCAGCACCTGCGGATCGTCGGTGAGCAGGCGAGGGAGCACCCCGCCGCCGGCGAGCAGCAGCAGCGCGATGACGGCGCCACCACCGACCCCCCACAGCACCAGGTCGCGGCCGTAGGCCCGCGCCTCGTCGACGCGTCCGGCGCCGAGCGCGGTGCCGACGATCGCCTGCGCCGAGATGGCGAAGCCGTCCATCAGGAACGAGACCAGCAGGAAGGTCTGGTAGAGCACTTGGTGGCCCGCGGCGGTGACGGCGCCGGTTCGTCCGGCGGCCGCGGTGATGGCCAGCAGACCCAGCAGGAGCCCGCCCGTGCGCAGGAACAGGTCGCGGCTGACCACGACCAGCGCGCGCAGCTGGGTCCGGTCGGGGCGGCGGTGGCCGGCCAGCGGCAGGCCGGTCCGACGCAGCAGGAGCACGAAGGCCAGGGCCGTCAGCGCCTCCGCGGCGACCGTCGCCCACGCGGCGCCGGCGATCCCCATCCCGAGGGGGAACACCAGCACGACGGTGAGGACGGCGTTGACCACGTTGGCGGCGACGACGACCCCCATCGGGGTGCGCGTGTCGGACACGCCGCGGAAGGCGCCGTGCCCGACGTAGGTCAGCAGGAGCAGGGGCACGCCGACGGCCCGGACCTGCAGGTAGGTGATCGCCGGGGGCAGCAGTTCCTCGACCGTGCCCAGCAGCCGCAGGATCGGCCCGGCCGCCACGAACAGCACGGCGCCGATGGAGATGCCGAGCACCAGCGCGACCTGCCCGGCGTGGCTGACGCGCCGGCCGGCGGCCTGCAGGTCGCCGGCGCCGACGGCGCGCGCGACGGTCGAGGTGGTGCCGAAGACGAGGAAGTTGAAGATCCACGACAGCGCGCCGAGCACCGACACGGCCAGTCCGAGCGCACCGAGTTCGGCGGCACCGAGGCGACCGACGACGGCGGTGTCGACCAGGCCGAGCAGTGGATCGGCGACCAGGGTCGCGATCGCGGGGACGGCGAGGGTGACGACGCGGCGTCGGCGGGCGGCGCGGGAGGGCAGTGCAGTCACGGTTGGTCGCTAGCTCACCGCCGCCCGGGCGGTCTCGACCGCGCGGACCCGGAAGGCGGCACGCTCGGAGGACAGGGCGCGGCCGAACACACCTACCACACGTCCCTCGCAGGTCACCGTGACGGCGGCACCGGCGACCGCCGGCGTACACGCGACGTCCCGGAGGGTGTCGTCGTGGGCGAACGCCGCCAGGCGGAGGTTCGCAAGCTCGGCGGCACGCGCCGGGTCGAGGTCGGGGACGTCGTCGAAGGCGTACAGCGATCCCAGGTCGAGTCCGGCGACGGCGTCGTTGGCGAGGCTCGCGGCGAGGTCGCCGAGCCGTCGCTGCTGGAGGTGGACGGCGGCGGCGTCGAAGGCCAGCGAGGCCAGGATCACCAGCACCAGCACGGCGGCAGGCATCAGGACCAGCGTGTTGCCGTGTTCCTCGGCGAGCCGCGGGCGATCAGAAGCCACAGCCGGGAACCTCCCCCTGCCGGACGGCGAGCCCCGAGCGGTAGGGGTCGACGACCTCGCGGTGCGCGGCGACGACCTCGAAGGGCGCCAGCCGCGTCGACAGACCGGGCAGCACCAGTGCCGGTACCTCGATCCGGACCTCGAAGGCGACTTCCTGGCAGCGCTCGAGCCCGAGTAGCAGCGGCATGAGCCGTGCCTCGGCGTCGACGCCGTGACCCTCGAGTGCCTGGCGGGCGGCGACCGCGGCCACCAGGGACTGGTCGGCGTCGACAGGCGCTTCGACGGCCGCGCGGACGGCTTCGCGCGCGGCGGCACTGGCGGCGAACTTGGTGTCGACGACCGCCCAGGCGTTGACGACCACGAGCGTGCCCAGCACGAAGATGAGCACCCCGAAGGCGAGCGCCTCGAGGCCGGCGACGAAGCCCTGTTCGTTCGCGTCGACGCCGTCGGTCATCGGCCGCGCTCGATGCGCACGGCGGCGGCGCGGTCGATGTGCCCGCCCACCCCCTCGACGAGGCGCGCCGGCGACGCGGTTCGTACCCGCAGGTGCAGTTGGTCGCCGTCGTCGAGGCAATGGACGGTGGCGCCGGCCCCATGCGCACCCATGCCGGCACGCAGGTGGGTCTCGGCCAGCTCGCAGCCGCCACCGTGCTCCGAGGCGGCACGGCGGGCGGCGTCGAACACGACGCCGGTCACCACCGAGGTGGCGTACAGGTGCGTCAGCGTCTGGGTCGCCAGCATGATGAAGGCGAGGAAGATGGTGACGCCGAAGACCGCGGTGACCGGACTGGTCCCCGACTCACCGGCGCCCATCTCAACTGCCGATCGAGTCCACGGTGTTCTGGATGTCCGTGGTCGCGTCGACGAAGATGCCGTTGAACGCCGACCACATGGCGGCGCCGAGCAGCGCCATGATCAGGACCACGATCGCGGCCGAGATGACGCCTTCACCCCCCTGGTCACGGCGAAAGCGGAGCAGGTGGCTGAGCGTGGTGTTCATGCGTCCCCCGGGCGGTCTAGTCCGAACGGATGGTGCCCTATCCGGTTCGATCGTGCACGTGAAGAATCGCCGGGCCTGTGGACGAGCGCGCGCCTCGCACGCCTCAGCGTCCCAGGAAGCCGTCGAGCGCCCGGGTGAACGGGATCGCGATGAAGATGACACCGGGCAGCAGGGTCGCCACGGTGACCGGGATCCACACCTGTTGCCCGCGCCGCTCCAGCCGTTCCACCAGTTCACGCTGGACGTCGTGCCGGATGGCCCGGGCTTCTTCGGCGATGAGACGGCCGAGATCGCTGGCTTCGCGATTGAGGGCGAGAACGGCGACGAACCGGTCCACGGACGCGACGTCGGCGAGTTCGGCCCACTCCTGCAGGGCCCGCTCCTCGCTCAGGCCCTGCCGGACCCGCGTCAGGACCCGTCGCAGGTCGCTGGCCACCGCCCCCTGACCCCGACGTGCGACGCGGTCGAGCGCGCCCGCCAGCGAGTAGCCGGCTGCGAGCAGCATGGCGACCTGTTCGGCCACCACGGGCAGCTCGAGGTGCACGGTCCGCTTCCATCGCGTCGACGACGAACCGACCTGGTGCTCGACGAGCAGGAAGGCGAGCAACAGGCTGCCGACGGTGAACAGCAGCGCGACGGGGGCGGAGGGACGCAGCGCGGCGCTGGACAGTCCGCCGGCGAGCAACGCCGCCAGGGACCAGCCGACCTGCCGGACCCTGAACTCGGTCACGTCGACGTCGGAGTGGATCCGCCGCAGCTTGCGGTCAAGCTCCTCGCTCACGCCGAACAGGCGCGAGAAGAGCTCCCCCAGGCGCCGAGCCGCCGGACCGACGGCGTCCCGGAAGGTCTCGACCGAGAACAGTCCGGCCGAGCCCGCCACGCCCATCCCGCCGGGAACGTAGGGACCCAGACGTGCGACGAGGCTCGGCCGCGAGAACCACCGCAACTCGGCCAGGAGCAACGTCAGCCCGGTCCACAACGACAGCCCCGTCCCCACCAGCAGCGCGGTCACGCTCGCTCCCCGGTCCCCGAGCCGAGGAAGACCCGCTGCTCCTCGGGCAGCCGCAGCAGTTGGCCTGCCCACGCCCAGCAGCCCGCGATCAGGGCCAGCGCCACGAGCACGAACACCTGGCCGGCGTCGCTGGCATAGGCGGCGCGCCCCTCGCCGATGGACAGGCCGACGAACGCCATACCGATCGGCACAAGCAACACGAACAACCGGGCGAAGCGGACCGCGGCCTGCTTCGCCCGGGCATCCTTGCGACCCTGCAGGTCCTGCATCCGGTCGGCGGCAAGCGCCTTGAGGCGGGCGTCGACCTCGGTGCCACCCACGTCGTGGGCGATCAGCAGGGTCTCGCAGACGGCGTCGGCCGTCGGATCGGCGAGACGGTCGCGCAGGACGTCGAGCGTGCGTTCGAAGTCGGTGGAGATCAGCCACTCGCGGTGCGCGGCAGCGAAGGCGGGACGCATCTCCTCGGGTCCGCGCATCCCGACCGTGAGCAGGGCCTGCGGGATCGAGCGACCGAGCGTCACGGCGTTGAGCCGGATCTCCTCGATCAAACGTGGCCACGCCTCGCGCGCGAGCTCGCGCCGACGGTGCCGTCTGGCCCGTGCCGACCACAGCGGCGTCCCGGCCGCGACCATCCCGATCGCCACCGGCACGACGACGCCGTCGTACATCGCCCAGCCCAGCGCCGCGGCCACCGCGAACAGCACGGCCATCACGGCCGCCAGCTCGACGGGGCGCACCCGCTGCAGGCCGGCCTGCACCAGGAACTCCTGGGCGCGCAGCCGTCGGGGACGTCGTGCCGCCGGTGACGGCCCCACCCCGACCCCCCGCCAGCGCAGCACCAGGGCGGTGTAGACGAGGTAGACCCCGTACCCGGCGGTGAGGGCCAGCACCAGGCCCTGCAGCCCTGCGCTCACCGGCCACCCCCCGACCCCGGTCCGTCCCCCGATCCGAAACCCGTTCCGCCCGAGGTCGATCCGGCGGCTCCCGGACCGGCGGCCTCGAGCAGCGCACGGACGTCGAAGCCGGCGGTCGCCAACGGGCGGGCGCACCGCACCGGCACGTTGCCCGACCAGGTGAGCGCATCGTCGGGTCCGGTCCGGCGGAACAGCTCGGTCACGGTGAACCTCGACCCGCCCTCTCCCGACTGCAGGTCCTCGACGGCGACGATCTCCTCGACGCGCGGCTTGCCGTCGACCCGACGGCACTGGACCACGACGTCGACCGCCTCGGTCACCAGCGAGGTGAGTGCCAGCATCGGCAGCTCCGACCGCGTGTCGGCGAGCTGGCTGATGAACCGCAACCGGGACAGGGCCTGGCGCGCCGAGCCGGCATGGATGGTCGTGTAGCCCTTCACGCCCGAGGACAGGGTGAGCAGCAGCGGCAGTGCCTCGTGGTCGCGGACCTCGCCGACGATGGCGACGTCGGGCGCCATGCGCAGGAAGCCCGCGACCAGCCGCCGCAGATCGACGCCCGGCCGGTCCGGTCGGGCGGCGCGCGTCTGCATCGAGGCGACGTTGGGCAGCGGGACGTCGACCTCGAAGACCTCCTCCGCGGTCACGACGCGCAGGCTCGGGTCGAGTTCGGCGGTGCAGCACGACAGCAGGGTCGTCTTCCCCGACCCGGGCGGACCGGCGAACACCATCGACAGGGTCGCCCGCGCGGCCGCCCGCAGGAACGTCGCGACCGGCTGCGACAGCGCACCCCGGTCGACGAGCTCGTCGAGCGAGCGGATCGCCACACCGGTGAACTTGTGGAGAACACACGTGGCGTGTCCCAGCCGATCCGTAGGATCTACCCGATGAAACGCTGCGCGATCTACACCCGCCTGTCCAAGGACGCCGACGGCACCGAAACCGCCACCGCACGGCAGGAAGCTGACGCCCGCGCGTTCGCAGCCGCCAAGGGCTGGACGGTCGCCGAAGTCTTCAAGGACGTCGACCTCTCCGCGTACCGGAAGGTCACCCGCCCCGGCTACGAGTCGATGCTGACCGCTCTGGCATCCCGCCAGGTCGACGGTGTGCTCGTCTGGAAGCTCGACCGGCTCGTACGGTCACCCGCCGAGTTCGAACGCTTCTGGGCCATCTGCGAGACCCACGACGCGACCCTCGCCTCAGTCAACGAACCCGTCGACACCTCCAACGAGCTCGGCCTCGTGATCGTCCGCATCCTCGTCGCGTTCGCCCGCCTCGAGTCCGCCACCATGAGCCTCCGGCTGCGCTCGGTCAAGGCAGCGTCCGCCAAGGCCGGACGGCCCAAGCACGGCGGACCTCGGGCGTTCGGGCTCACCGACGGGTGGACCGACATCGTCCCTCACGAGGCCGACATGATCGTCGACGCCGCCGCGCGTGTGCTGGCCGGCGAGTCGATCCGGTCGATCGTGCTCGACTGGAACCGTCAGTCCCTCACCACTAGCACCGGCAGGCCCTGGTCCGCGCAGACGCTACGGAACCTGCTGCTGCAACGGCGGCTCTGCGGCCAACGTGAACATCGCGGCGAGATCGTCGCTGATGGCGTGTGGCCGGCCATCCTCGACGTCGACACCTGCGACCGGCTCCGTACCGTCCTCACCGACCCTGCCCGAACCGTCCCCCACGCCGGCCGGACCTTCCTGCTCTCAGGCATCCTCCGCTGCCACAACTGTGACAGCCGGATGCGCGGATCGATCGCCACCAACGGCCGGCGCCGCTACGCCTGCCCGCCCAAGCCGGAAGGGTGCAACGGCACCGTGATCTTGGCCGACCCGACCGACCAGCTGCTCGCCGACATGGTTTGCGATGCGCTCGACTCCCCCGACCTCGCTTCAGCCCTCGGCCGACCCGACGACGATGGTGACGACCACGCCGCCCGGATCCGGGTGCTGATCGGCAGACTCGACGACCTGGCCGGCATGTGGGCGAACGGCGGCATCTCCCGTCGCGAGTGGATGACCGCCCGTACATCCATCGACCAGCAGCTCGAGCAAGCGCGCGCCGCGGCCGCCGCGACAACCCGCAACCGGCAGGCCGCCCCGTGGGTCGGCCGCGGCATGCAGCTACGAGCTCGGTGGGACGACGGGCTGGACTTGGAGTTTCAGCGTGCCGCCGTTGGAGCCGTCATCGACCGGGCCGTGATCCGAGCTGCCGTGAAGGGGCGCAATCGGTTCGACGCGGACCGGATCGTCGTAGAGTGGCGAGCCTGACGCTGCCGGAGGTGCGGATGCCTGCTGGGTCACGGACATGCAGCGTCGACGGTTGCGATCGTGAGCATGAAGCCCGCGGCTGGTGTTCGGCTCACTACGCCCGCTGGCGTACACACGGCGACGTGCAGGCCGGAGTGCCCGTGATGGAGTTCCGGTCGGGCCGTACTTGCGACGTCGCCGAGTGTGGTGAGGTCCACTACGCGCGAGGCTGGTGCCTGCGGCATTACACACGCTGGTGGGGACGACAGCGGAAAGCCCCCGCCGCCGACCCGAACGTCGACAACGGGGGCGGTGACGCCGCTCAAGTCAGCTGACGCAGGCCACCCCTTGGTTGATGATGTCGCGGATGCGGGCGGGCCCGATGCCCGAGACACGCTCGAGGTCCTCGACACGGGAGAACGGCCGCAGCCTGACGATCTCGGCGGCACGGTCAGGTCCGATGTGGATGATCCGTTGCAGGTCGTCGGTCGACGCCGTGTTGATGTTGACGCAGCCCGGTGCCGGGTCGGCCGGCGGTTCGGGTGCCGGAGGCGGCGGCGCTGGTGCCGGCGGTGGCGGCATCGGAACTGGGTTCGCCGGCGGATGTGTGGTGTGCCCGTCGGCGACGAGCTTGGCCATGAACCGCGCGAGGAAGGTGCCCATTTGTGCGCGGGTCACGTCTCCACCGGGGTTGTAGATTCCGGGCGCGGCTCCGCCGGTCAATCCGGCTTGGGCGACGGCGTTGATGCGGGCCTGATGGGTGTCGCCGTCGACGTCGGTGAAGAAGTCGCGGCCGGCCGGTAGCGGGCTGCCGGTGCGGGCTTCCCAGGCGTTGGCGAGGAAGGTCGCCATCTGGGCGCGGGTGACGTTGCGTGCCGGCGCGTAGCGGCCTCCACCTACTCCGCCGACGACACCGAGTTCGGCAAGCTGGTTGATCCGCAGCTCGTGGGCGTTGCCGTTGTCGTCGGTGAAGTGGTTGGCCGGTGAGTTCGGCAACGTGCCGCCGGAAAGCTCGATGGTGCGGGCCACGAACGACGCCATCTGGTCGCGAGTGACGGTGCCGGTCGGGTTGTAGGTGCCGTCGCGGTTGCCTTGGGTGACGCCCCACCAGCCGATGCAGTCGATCGCGAACGCGTGGCTGCCCGAGGTGACGTCAGGGAAACGGTTGCGGGGAGTTCCTTCGCACGCGGGTCCCACCGGTACCGGCTGGGGCGGCTGCACGCCGCTGGAGGTGTAGGTGCGGCCCTGCGAGCTCGTGATGAAGAAGTCGCCGTCGAAGCCGGCGGTGATGGTGATGTCGCCATCGACCGCTGCGCCGGTGGCGTCGGCGGTCTGGAACAGCGTGGTGCCGGCGGTGGTGTAGCGCGAGACCACGGTCGACGACGGGTGGCCGTAGCTGTTGCGGCCGACGGTGAGCACCGCCGCTTCGGGACGGATGGTGTCGATCAGGCTGGCGGGCGAGGAGGTGGAGGAGCCGTGGTGGGACACCTTCCAGACGTCGAGGCGGCCAAGCGTGGATGCGAGCGCCGTTTCGCCGGCGGACAGCAGGTCGCCGCAGGTGCCCTTGGTGAACTCGAAGTGTTCGACCTTGAGACACATCGAGCGGGCGTTCTCATCCGAGGTCGGGAACGAGGCGGTGTCGTTGGACGAACCGGACCACAGCACTTCGAAGAAGGTGCCGTCGCAGAGGTCGAAACTGTCGCCGCTGGCCACGATGTGTTCGCGGCCGGCGGCGGAGGCCATCAGGTCACGGTAGGTCTGCGAGTTGTACGCCGGTGCGCCGCGGTGGACGATCGTGGCGCCGGTCGCTTCAGCGACGGCGCGGATGCCGCCAATGTGGTCGGCATGCATGTGCGATGCGGCGATCCAGCGGACCTTGTCGCGGGCGCCCCACCGGTCAAGCAGGTCTAGCACCGCGCCATCTGCACCGACGTTCACGTCGACGATGCCCACGTCTCCGCACGCGCCGCGGTAGACGGCCGTGTCGCCGTTGCCGTGATTGAGGTAGACGACCTCGAGATCACCGACCACGATGGCCGGGCCGGCGGCAGCCATGTTGGCTGGCAGCAGCATGGCCACCATGGCGATTGCAAGCATGAGGGCAAGACGTCGTGGCACAAGATCCCCCTGTTCCCCTGTTGGCGCCGCGGCCCCCGCGGCGCCAGACACCCTAGACGTTCGGCCAGGTTGACGCCGAACGTCCGGCTACTGCCCGCCCCGCGATGGAAAAAGGCATCACTTCAACCAAAAGTCCGGCCACCCGACGAACAAGGGAGAGGCCCCGGCCGAAACCGGGGCCCCCTTGATGCGGGTTACCGTCGCGGGGACGGTTGGGCGAGTTCGCGGTTGCGCTTCTCGGCTGCCTCTACAACCTGGGAGTCCACACCAAACCGGCGCATGCCGTCGATGAATCCCGGGGAGATCTTCTGGTCAACCGTGCGGATCGTGATGATCGTGTCGGACTTCTTCCGCCTTCTGCGTGCTGGGTTGCTCACTCTTGCCTCCTCGGTCGCCTCACGTGCAGTGCACCTGAGACGACAGCACGATGCTAGTCCTCTGGTACGTCATCTGACGGGATGTTTGAGCTTTCTGAAGTCAGGGGTACAGGGTGCTCGCGCAAGTTGACGCGCAATTCTGTACCACTTCAAGCACTTTCTTATTTCTCAAGGTCTGGAAAGATCCCTCAGGACCATCAACGCTTACGCACCCTCGGAACCTTCCCTTCTTGCTACGCATCGGCATGACGACGATGCCGCCGTAGTTCTTGGTCATCTGCGCCTGTCGCCAATCGAGGCCCATCCGTTCCTCATCGGTGCGGCTTTCCCACTCGTCTCGCGAGACCGCCATCAGCGCCGACGCGTTGAAGACGCGCCCTTCGCCGGTTTCCCAGCAGATGCCGATGGCACCGGTGCCCCTGGTCCACCTGATGTTGGTGCCTCCGCGGCCATCGTTCTCGATGCGAACGCGTGCCACCTTCTTCAGTTGGCGAGGCCAGCGAGGAACGCGAGGAAGCTCCCAGACGTGGATCCCGATGTCGTGCCAACGCAACGCATCTGCAGTGGCCTCATCCAGGCGAACAAGGGTGTAGTACAGAACACCCTCAACAAGACCCGCCCGCTTCTCCCGATGGTGGCGGAGCGAGACAGCAGCGGCGGTTCGGATGGCCTCGAGTGCCGTGACGAGGACCAACGTGATCCGAGCTGCCGTTACCCAGCCTTGGCGAACTTCCCAGTATTCATCCGGCCACGGAATCTCGGAGAGACCAACCACTGCTCCGGCGACAACAGCGATTGCGAGCAGTAGGAATTTCGCCACTACCAGCAACTTCACCCCACCCACATGCGCCCTGCAAGGCGCGGAGTGCAATCCTATCCGCCGTGACCGCGGGATCCTCTGCAGCCGACGGCGCGGGCGAACCTGTTGGCGTCGGCCTGAAGCCGAAGAACGCGGCGGCGGCCAGCAGTGCGGCGCGGATCGACTCATTCACAGCTCGGGAAGTACTACCGGTGGCTACCCAGCGCGTGAGCACGAGCCTGTAGGTCCACGGCGGTCCAGAGCGACACGCGGCCGGTCACCTCGAGGCGTCGTTCCTGCTGGTAGGCGAGCACCGCGGCCTCGGTCTGCGGCCCGAAGTCGCCGTCGAGCTGACCCGTGTAGTGGCCTAGCTGGATGAGCCGTTCCTGCATCTTGCGAACGTCGCCGCCGCGGTCACCACGCTTCATCTCGTACTCCTGCTCGATGGGTGTCGCCGGTGGGACTGCGTCCTGCGACTGTTGGCGGATCGGTTGCCGGTCCCGCAGGCGCGCGTGACGGCCGAGCGGGTCGCCTGGGCAGCCGGTGGAGTTCAGATCGGCATGGCGCACGACACGATCACCGGCACCCAGCCGACGTAGCTCGGCGATCGCCCAGTCGATGGCGGCCAGCGCGAGGGCCGTGGGGGTCTGGCGTGCACCGCCGATCCATACGATGGCGTAGAAGCGCAGGTTGCCGTCGTTGCTGCCGTTCGCCGCGGTGCGGAGGCCGGCGCCGCGTCCGGCGAACACGTAGCCGTGCTGGCACACACCGAGCGTGTAGGCGAGGTCCGCCCACCCTCGCGAGTCCATGTGGAACCGCTGCCAGGACAGCCAGGTCGCAATGCACTGGGCGTGGCTGGCGATCGGGACGTTGTCGCCGCCGTAGTGCAGGGCGCAGCCGCCGCGGGCGGCGTCGATGTTGCGCGAAATCGACTTCGGTGGCCGCATCCCGAGGGTGGCGCGAGAAAGGAACCCTGCGTGGGTCGCGGTGGTCATCGGTCGACCTCGGCGGCGCCGGGGCCGTCGTGGTCGGAGTTGGCGTCCGCGGGTTCGGCCGTGTCGTCGACGGGGACGTCGTCGTAGGCGTCGCCCGGTTCGAGGGAGGACGTCACGGCTGGTCGTTCTTGGTGGAGGTGTGTGCGGCCGCGAGCGCGCCGACGGGGACGGCCATCACGGCGGCGGCCCACAGGGTCCAGCCGGCGGCCTGCTCACCGTCGAGGATGCCGTACACGACCAGGAGGGCGATGGTCGCGGTTGCGATCCGGTAGATCCATGCGCGGGTCGATTCGTTCACGTGGTGCTCCTTCACGACGAGCCCCCCGAATCGGGGGGCTTGGTGATCAAGATCTCGCCGGTATCGAGCCGGCCACGCAGCTCCGCCTCGGCCGCCTCCGCCCGCTTGCGGTAGTGGTCACGCTGCCGGCGCAGCTCGTCGATGTTCTCGCGCTGCAGCGCGTCACCACGGCGCAGCAGCCACAGCAGCGTCCACACGAACAGGCCGCCCCCGCCTGCCAGGCGTCCGACGGTGGCCAGCCCCTCGAGGGTGAATAGCTCATGCACCCCTCACTCCCCGATCGTCCTCGCCGGCTTCGACGGTGGCAGCGGCGCCGCAGGCTGCGGTCCACGAGGGCCAGATCACACCGAGTGCGGCGATCACGATGGCGTGGCAGGCGAGCGAGATGAGGAGTGCGCTGTCGGCCTTGTCGACCCAGAGGGCTTCGATCATTGCGCCGAGCCGCAAGAGTCCGAGGGTGATCAGGGCGGCGCCGGCGGTGGCCTGCATCTTCGGTTCGAACGGTGCGATCGATGAGGCGAGGACGAGTCCGGCGACGAACATGGCGCCGAGCGGCCAGAGGTTGGGTGCGAATGCGGCCTCGAAGACGGGGGCGTCCCAGGCGGCGGCGAGGACGACAAGGGTGAGGGCGACGACGAGGTGGAGCCACCAGTGCCGCACCCAGCGCAGGGGGTGGCGGGCGGCGAATCGCAGGTCGTAGCGGGACACGGGGGGGCGGCTCCTGGTCGTGCACCAGTTTCGAAGGAGAAGTGACCCGGTCCGCCGCCCCCCACTTGACGTGAGGTCGAGTCGCTCGGCCCCGGGCAAGTCGCGCGGGGCCTGACCGCACGGTCAACGGCCGGCTGGGCACAGTGCGACAACGCCTGGCCGCCGCGCTCGTCCACGATCGCAGGCGGGTTCGCCGCGCTGCAGGCGGCGGGCGCGCCGCCAGCGGGTTGGCGCTGGTCTCGACGTTCAGCCCAGCAGCGTCGAGGCCACCACTCGACATATGTGAGTCGGTCAGCCGCGCCAACCCGGTGCGACCTTGTCGAGCGCGCGGGCGAGCATGGCCGCCATCTGGTCCCGCCGGACTGGCGCGCCGGGCTTGAACGTCCCGTCCGTGTTGCCCGCGATGATCCCGGCGGCCGCCAGGTCTTCGATGTCGCGGGCGTGGGTGG
This sequence comes from Egicoccus sp. AB-alg6-2, assembly GCF_041821025.1. Lineage (NCBI taxonomy): Bacteria > Bacillati > Actinomycetota > Nitriliruptoria > Egicoccales > Egicoccaceae > Egicoccus > Egicoccus sp. AB-alg6-2. The sequence goes on from NZ_JBGUAY010000006.1 coordinate 353,597, forward strand.
CGGTGTCTGGCACGTCGACGAAGCGTCCCATCGGGTCGTCCTCCTGGCTGGCCGCCACGACGTCCGGCGTGACGGTGGCGGTGGGGATGTCGCGGGTGAGGACCAGGCGTCGGAAGGCGTCGAGGTCGTCGGTCCAGTGCACGAACCTCGGCCAGCGCCTTTCCCATTGCTCGGGGCAGAAGGCGGCGACGAACAGGTCAGCGAACGCCTCGTTGAGCCGGGACGGGTAGTGGTTGGCGTGCGACGACCAGTCCTCGTTGGCGTGGCCGGCGTCGCGGTGGTCGTGATCGAAGTGGCCGAGCTGCGGCAGCGGACGGCGGTGCATCAGCTCGGACAACCGGGCCCGGTCAATGTTGCCGAGCGTGGCCGAGTCGACGGCATGGCCAAGCTCGTGCGCGATGGTGAACGGCAGCGCCGACGGCCGCATGTCTGTGTTGAGCACCAGCGACGCGCGCGGGTAGCCGTCGGCGGCGGAACCGGCGGCCCACCACTGGCCGGTGAACTGCATCGACATCGGCCGCCACAACACGCTGAGACGGCCGCCGGCGGTCCGCTCGAGCCACAGGGCCAGCCGTTCCCACGGGTAGGACGAACCGTCCACCACGGCAGCGAAGATGTCGGACCTGCCGGAGGGAGCATCAACGACGTCGAACATGGAGTCCATCAGCCGCGTGGGCCGGCGACCGCGTCACGCACAGCCTTCGCGTCGGCGTTCGCGACGTTGGCGGCGGCGGCACGTTCACGTATGCCACGCACTTCGACCTCCAACGCTTCAAGCCGTTCCATCACCGGGTCCGGTTCGGGCTCGACCGGGTCCGGTTCGGGGTGCGGATAACCGATGACCAACTGGCCATCCTGCACGATGATCTGGTGTGTCAACGCCTGCTGCACCAACTCGGCGTCGTCGCGGTCGTGCAATCGAAGCAGCGCCAGTCCGTCGCGGTCGATGCCGGCCGCGTCGGTATTGACGAACGCGAGGTCGTCCGGCGGCCCCTCGGGCCAGCGGCTGTTCGTGCCGGTGTTGTCGACGATCTCGCCCGTGTCGATGCGGTAGACGATCAGCATGGGTCAGGCTCCAATCGCGACGTAGGAGTAGGTTTCGCCACTCTGGTTGGCGTTGTAGACGCCGTTGTTGCTGGTGAAGTTGTGCACCTCGAAACCGTTGGCGGCACAGTCGAGAACGCCGGCCGCTGTCTGCGCGCCGTGGCTGGTGCTCTGCCCGATCACCGACGTGCCGCCCGCACCGACGACCGCTTGCGCCCAACGACGTGACGAGACCCCCATGACCGTGACCTGGACCGGATCGAACGGCAGCACGATCAGCCGGCCGTTGGTGCCGTCGCCGACGTAGGTGCCCACCGCAACGTCCCCGCCGCCGGCCGGGGCAGCCCAGCGCACCCCGACCTCGGCCGCACTATCGACGACCAGCGCCTGCTCATCGACGCCGGCCGGCAGCCGGACATACCCGCCACCAGTGTGGACCAGCAGGTCGCCCTTGGTGGTGAGCTTGTCGAGCGCGGCAACCGCGGCGGCACGGGCATCGGCCTCGCCGTCAAGGGTGACGTCAATGGCGTCGGCCAGGTCTCGGATCGCCGCAGCACCCTCACGCACCAGATCCGTGTCATCCGGTGTCGGCCAGCCATAGGTAGGTGTCTCAGCCACTCGTCAACTCCTGCGCCCTTGTCCAGCTAATGGTCCCGTCAACGGTGACCCAGCCCACGGTGTCTTCCACCCCGCCCCAAGTCAGCGCCTGCTCCGACAGCCGCCAGTCCGACACCAGCAACACGACCGTGGCCGCACCGCCCGTCAACGTCCACGAGAGACGCTCCACGAACCCGACCAGCGACCGGCCCAAAGCCCGTGGCAGGCGCCGCAGACGAACCGGCGCGCCGGGTTCGAGCTCGAACATGGCCCGCCGCATGCCGACGTCCAGATCGCCGGTGACGTGCACGGTCAGGTCTTCGACCCGAACGGCAGGGCGGGACCGAAGGCCGACGTACCGGTCGGCACGACCTTGCGCGTCGCCCGCATTAACGAGCCGGGTCTGCACCGTCTCGTGCAGCACCTCGCCCCCGAGATCGGCGATGGCCTGCTCGTCCCGCGCCGACACGACACCCACCTGATCCCCGTCGATGTACTCGACAGCGACGGAGTTGACGACGTCGCCGATGGACTGGACCGCTTCCAGGCCGGGAGCCGGAGTCGGCAGGTCGACGTAGCCCGCGGTGGCACGGGTCAGGCGCCCGACCGCATCGGTGTAGCGGATGGCGCCGCGCCGCGTTTCTTCGAGCTGCCCGAGCCCGTCCTGGGCTGCCTGCAACACCACCGACGCCGCATCGCGCGGCTCCGGGTCGCCTGCGAGGAGATACTGCCCCGGCGTGTCGACCTCCACCCCGACTGGGTCCGCGTCGATCCAACTCCGGTCAGGAAACGACGCCCAGCTATACGGCCCGGCCTGGGTCCAATCGATGGCGAGCGTGTCGAGCACGGCCGCGACCCTGTCCCCATCCCGCTGCTGCGGGTACCCGCCGTCCGGGACGCGTCCTCGATGGAGGCGGGCGAGCGGCCCGGCTGCGGTGAGGTGGTACCTGACCGGGGCGCCGTCCTGCCACATTGCCGTGCGGCAGTTGACGATGGTGCCCGTGAACAGCCGAACCGGCCCGTCGCCCGCGTCGATGTCGACAGTGATCGGGCTCCTGAGTCGCGGCCGAGGGCGGGTGCCGGACTCGTCGTGCACTGTCAGCTTGAGGTAGCCGGCCTTCGCCTGCTCATCGACGCCGCCACGACCGGTAGCGATCTGCGCCCGAGCGAGCGTGAACGTGGTCTCATCCACCCCATCGATGGTGATGGCGTAGGACGGCTGCCAGTTCATACCACCGGCCCGAACTCGCGGCGGGATCGGCGAGTCGCCGTCTCCAGCGCCCGCACCACACCCTCCGGGTCCATCATGGTGCCGGTCACATGGATGGGCTGGTGGTGGTGCACCTCGATGACCCGCTCGCCGCCGAGAACCGCGCCTGGCACCCGTCCACCTGCCGCCGCAGCGACCGCGCCGGCGTCCACAGTCAGCGGGATCTCCGCCGTCATCGTCCCCAGCAGCCGCTCAACCTGCCGCCACTCGTCTTCCATACCGCGGCCGAGACCGCCGATGATCTCGCGCCCGATGTCGGTCAGCAGGACCCGGTCCTTCTCGATCGGGCCCTTCAGATTGCGGATCTGGCCGCCAAGTCCGGACAACCAGTCCCGCGCGTTGCTCCAGGCATCACGCATCCCGGCGGTGAGACCGTCGATGATCTGTCGGCCGATCCCGCGCAGGAGATCGCCGGCATTGCCGAACGCCGCCACGATCCGGCCGGGCAGGGCACGGAAGAACCCGACGACCTCGCCGACCCGCTCCTCGATGTCCCGCTTGAACAGCACCATCTGCCGTGCCGACTCGGTGGTGAACCGGGTGAACCCACCGTCCGTGGCATTGTGCAGCGCCCGAATCACCCGGTCCGAGTCGCGATCAATAGCGCCGGCCAGGACCTCCATCGACGTCGACAGGTTCGACGAAGCCCACTCGCCCGCACCGACCAGCCGTTCGAACGACGTGACAGTCCTGCCGGCGGCCGCGTCTGCGGTGTCCGCCGTGACGTCGTGCTCGCGGCGCATCAGCTCGAGCACATTGCTGATGACGTCCCCCGCAGCGGTGACCACCGTGGCCAGGTTGTTCCAGATGCCCTCGATCCGTGGCCAATGCTCGCTGATGACGGCCAAGAACTCGTCGACCGCAGGCTTGGCCGTTTCGGTCCACCACACCTTGAGCGCCTGGCCCATCTCGACGGACTTGTCCATCACCTGCTGGAACCGCTCACGGATGACGGGCCCGTTCTCGTCCCACCAGGTCTTGACCGTGTCGAACGCCTCACGAGCCTGAGATCCCATCGCCTGGGCGCCACCGATGATCTCGTTGACGTTGCGGCCGACCTCGGTCGCGCCCTGCTGCCAGCCGGTCACGAACGACATGATCGACTCGATCATGGACTCCGCCGCCGCCTGGATGTACGGGGCGAGGAGCTCGCCGACCTGCAGCTTGAGCTCGCCCCAGAGCGCACCGATGCGTTCCCGGGCGCGTTCCAGGCCCTGGTTCATCTGGTCGTACGCCTGCTCGGTCGCGCCAGCAGACTCGGCCATCTCGGCCAGGGCGGCCCGGTAGTCGTCGGTGCCGTCGGACGCGAGCGCGAGCGCGGCGTTACCGGCCTCCACGGATCCGAACATGTCTTGCAACGCGACGCCGTTGTTATCGGCCGCCTGCTGCATGATGTCGAGCGCGTCAGCGACGTTGCCGCCCTGGGCGATGAACTCGGCGAACCCGACCCCGGCGATCTCCTTGAACGAGTCGGACGCCTTGCCGCCCTCCTTCGACAGCTCAACCAGCAGCTGCCGCATCTGCGTGGTTGCCACCGAGGTCGGCACACCCTGCGCGGTCATCTGCGCCATTGCGGCGGTGATGTCCTCGAACCCCACCCCGAGCGCGCTCGCGGTGGGCAGGACGTTGTAGAGCGACCCGGACAGCTCCTCGAAGTTCGTCTTGCCCAGCCTCACGGCGGTGAACATCAGGTCCGAGGCCCGGCCGGCGTCCATGACCTCGGCGCCGTAGGCGTTTACGACCGACGTGATCCCGTCTACCGCTGTTTCGAGTTGGGTGACGCCACCGACAGCGGCCTTCTGGGCCACCTCGAGGAACGCGAACACGTTGTCGGGCGGCACACCGGCAGAGAGCGACTGGTAGAGCGCAGGGACGACCTTGTCGGTGGTGACGCCCATCTCGACCGCGAACTTGCGGACGTCCTTCTCCATCTTCCCCATGGCGTCGGCCGACGCGCCGGGGAGGAGGGTGAAGACCTCGTTCATGCCGCGCTCGAACGAGGCGAACTCCTTCACCCCGACGGCGGCGAATCCGGCGACTGCAGCTCCGGCCACGGCGACGCCGGCCAGCGCGGCCTTGCCGAGGCCGGCGGCGAAGCTCCCGAACTTCGAGTCGGCTTTGTCGACCCCGCGGTCGAAGTCGGAGTCGTCGAGGGTGAGGAAGGCCGTCAGCTCGCCAACGGTCAGCGCCACGACATGCCTCCTCTCATCGTCTCAGCCTCCGAATGCGGCGAGGAACGCCGCTTCCGCTTCTGCCGGGTTTTGTAGGGCCCTCAGGTCGTCACGGGCCGCCTGACGCCACGTCGCGCCGGTCGACAGTCCGGTGAGCAGGACCGAGAACCGGCGGGTCGACATGACGTCCATCTCCTTCACGAGATCCAGTCGGTACTCCCGCTGGAAGTCGGATTCGAGGTATCGCCAGTGGGCGAGGACGGCTCGGGCTGCTCCGTCCCCGCCGTCGGAGGGCCCGTGTCGGCCCTGCCCGCGGACCGCTTCGAGTAGGACTCCATGGCGAACCGGACGACGTCCCCGAGCTGGTCCATGGAGATGCCCGCGTCGAGCAGCTCCTTGACGGTGTCGCGGCCGACCAGCGCGGCGGCGGAGTCCAGCACCGTCGTCTCGTCCACCTCGGCTTCGGCGTCGGCCCGCTGGGCTGCCCGCATGGCCAGCAGCGTGAGCTTGAGCGGCGGCGAGATCGGCAGGGTGAACGTCCGCCCGAACGCCTTGAACGTCGGGGCGTTGGCGGCCTGCTCGGCCCACGCCTGGTCGAAGTCGACGAACTCGCCCATCAGGCGTCCCAGACGATGCGACCGTTGATGTGCAGGGTGGCTGCCCAGCCGGTCTTGTTGTTCTTCCCGCCGCCGGTCGAGCCCATCTCGGCCCAGCCGACGAACGTGCCGACCTTCCCGCCCGGGGTGGTGACCTGGAAGTCGCGGACCGCGGCGGCGCCGATCAGTTCAGCGGACGTCTCGATCTCTTCCTGGCCGGGGTCGCGGTCACCGGTGTCGGGGTCCTCGAGCCGGTGGCCGGACAGGGCGATGGTGCTGGCCCGTCGCATCGGCAGGGACGCGCCCTGCCCCTGCGAGGAGAAGTCGTCGGTCTCTTCGGAGGCGGTCTGACGGTCCCATCCGAAGTTGTCGAGGCCACCGATCTCGATGAAGGTTGGTTCGGCGGCGCCGTCGGAGATCTCGAAGGTCCATTCGCGGGCGGGGATGACACTGAGCACGGTCGTTCCTTTCAGGCACGTGCGGGGTTGCGGACATCGAGCTCGAAATTGATGGCGTGCTCGTGCCGGCCGTTGGAGTCGCGGCCGAGGCTTTGGGGGGAGGACTGCAGGCCGTGGCAGTCGGCCAGCCAGGTCCCGTCCGGCAGGGTGATGCCGGACAGGCCGTGCAGGGCGTCGTAGATGGCCTGCAGTCGGCTGCGGGAGATGCGCGGGTCAGCGGTCCCTCGGACCCGGATCTGGATGCGGGGGTGGTCCCAGCCGCCTGCGACGTCGGCTTCCGGGCCGCCGTAACCGGTGATGACGACGGCGACATCGGGAGTGGTCGGCATCGCATCGATGAACACGTCGTTGCCGGGCCCGTCGTAGGTGACGAGGCCGAGCGTGTCGAGCAGGCGGGCGATCGCGGTGGGGACGTTCACAGCAGTCCCCCGCCGCGGGAGAGGGCCGCTGCGATCTCTCGTTGGATCAGCTTCGCGATGACGTCGCGCTCGGACATCGCGGGCCGTTCGAGGTACTTCGCGGTGCGGCCGGATGCGTGGGTGTAGTCGAGCCTCTCGTGCTGGACGATCGCGTAGGGGGTGTCGTACGACACGGCGGCTTCCAGCCCGTCGACCTGGGTGGTCCCGGACCGCATCAGCGTCCCTTCCTCGATGGGGACGTGTCGGTTGGCTTCTTCGAGGAGGTGTTCGGCGGCGAGGGCGAGGCCACGTTCGGCGCCGCGCTCTCCGGCTGCCTTGATGGCGGCGCCTCGCCAGTTGAGGCTCATCCGTGTCATCGGTCCGCCTTCGACTCGCCGCACTCGGTGCAGAGCACGCGGGTGACGTAGGCGGACATCAGCGGGCCGATGAGAAGCGCTTCGACGCGGACCGCGGAGGGCAGCGCGCAGCCGTCGCACCACACGCCGGTTTCGACGACGCGGATCCGCTTCAGCTCGAACGTGATCTGGGCGAGCTTCATGTCAAGCTCACGATCCGCTGCCGCACGCCACCCAACGGCGCGTCCGGCAACCTGGAAGCGATCACGGTCGCGACCCTGCCGCGGACAGTGACCCGCGCACCCGACGGGACTTCAACATCAGGCGGGCACAGCAGCGTCGTGCTCGATGTCACTTCCGACCCGGCCGGGTCCCGGACCAGCCGGACCGTCTCATCGACGGCACACCGGATCTCGTACGGGTCGCCGTAGGCGTCGCCATAGGGCCCCGAACCGGCGGGAGGTTCGACCGAGGCGGTCGACGGGTAAGCCCACGTTCCGAGCTTCACGGCCCCACCGCCACAGCAGCACCGAGCCCGGCGGTGACGAGGATGTCGCGGGCGCGTGGGGCGAGCCGCGGGAACCGGCCAGAGATGTTCGCGGACCCTTGGGTAACGTGATGTAGCCCGGCGGTCTGGCCGTACTCGTCGCCGGTGACCAGCCACCACTCGACCTGCGCACAGGTCGCGTCGACGAACGCCTGCCTGACCTTGTCGTCGGTCGGGTCGTTCTGGTCGTTGACGGCGTAGATGGCGGCGACGGTCGCCCGGTCCACCGTCACGCTGGCACGCTCGAGCAGCCGTCCCGCCTCGTTGTCGGCGGGGGCGGCGATGGCGGAGTGTGCGAGCCATGCGGTGAGCTGGGCGACCGTCGCGTGTGCCATCGACTACTCGCCTTCGGTCTTGCTGCCCTTGCGGCCGCTCGTCTTGCCTGCGGCGCGCTGCTCGTCGGCGTCCTCGACGAGCTCGTAGCCGTCCGCCGCGGCGAGACGGGCGTCCTGACGGGAGCCGTCGACGGTGCGGTGGCGGCGGCCGGTCTTCTTGTCCTTGTAGAGCGGCACGTGGTCCTCCTGACGTGGGTGCGGACCGGTTCTCAGGCGGTACGACTCGGAGCCCTACTTGCGGCTCTTGGCCGGCTTCGAGGTCTTCTCGTAGCTGGCGGCGTTCCGCTTCGAGGTGACACGCTGATGCAGCGCGGTCCCCTTCTTCGCGGCGAACACCACGCCGGTGTCGGTCGCCTTGAACCACTCGACCTCGACCTCGACGTCGTCCTCGACGGTGACGTTGTTGTTCGCCAACAGCGCCTCGAGGTCGGCCTTGTTCGCGCCGGCCGGCACGTCCAGGCCGGCTTCCTTCGCTGCGTCTTCGAGCTGCTTCTTGGTGGCCACGGTGGGCCTCCTTCCCTGTCGTGGGATGGGTGAGGTGGCCCGTCGCGCCGGTGCGTGCGATCACCGGCGCGACGGGCAGACGTCAGGCCGCCGGCGGGCTGTCGCCCACGCCGTCGACGAACGAGCCGACGGCCCACGCCTCCGGGTAGACGAGCTTGGCGCCGTACACATGGAGGCCCTTGACCGCGTCGCCGAAGCGGCGTTCGGGCCGGTACGCCTCGACCTTGTTGATCTGCTCGGCAAACGACAGCGCCATCGGGTGGCCAGCGATCACCTTGTCGTTGTCGGTGTCCACGCCGTCGGTGCCAGACGGGGCGTTGCGGGACGTCAGCAGGTTGAACCCGGCCGCACGCCCGACCTCGCCGTTGAGCAGCGGGCTGTTGCCGCCGCCGTAGTCGCCGGCGGAGGTGAACCGCTTGTCCAGGGACAGGAGCGACGCGAACCAGGTCGGCAGGACCGCGTAGCGGCCCTCGGACGGCACGCCCGCGTTGTCGAGCTTGAGGGCAAGCCGGTTGAGGTAGAAGTAGGCGTGAGCAGGGTCGGAGATCGACACCGGGTCGACGTCGGTGCCGATCCGGTTGGCGGCGGCAGCGTCGGCGTGGAAGCTCGCGAGGTGGCGGTCGGCCACGTCACGGAGCTGGAACGCGGCGGACTCCATACCGCCGTCCATCACCGACCCGGCAGCCTGGGCCGCGTCGACGTCGTCGACCATGAAGTTGAAGTACTTCTCCTGGTCGATGAGGAGCTGGCGGGCTTCGGTGGACAGTTCCTCGGGCGGGTCGATGTCGTCCCGCTCGTAGTCCTTGATCGTGACCTCGCCGACCTGGTTGATGGTCACGGTGTCGCCGGCCTGCGAGATGGTGCCCTGGTAGTTGCGGTTGGCGACGTTGGGCTGCCCGAAGATGTGGGCGTGCCGGAGCTTGCGGAGCAGCTCCCGGATCCAGAACTCGGGCACGAAGCTCGAGATGTCGCCGGTCTGGGCGGCGAGGTCGAAGCGGGAGCGGACGCCCTTGATGGGGGCGGGCATGAGTGCGACCGCGGCGAAGGCGAGTGCGGCGGCGATGGTCGGGAACCCACCGAGCAGTGCGGTGATGGCCCCGAGGATGAGCGCGAGAAGTGCGAGCACGGTGGGCTCTCCTGGACGGTTCGGGTGTCGGTCGCCGTGTTTCCCGTCCTGGCGTGGACCCCGGTTTTCGCCCGTCGGCGCCCACCGATGCGCTCGGTGTCAGCGTGGTTGCAGGGGCGGGAGTTGAACCCGCAGGGCCGGGGTTATGAGCCCCGGTTGGCTCCGCGCCTCCCTGCTGTGGCCAGTGTCGGCCGGGCTGTGACCCGGCTACTTCACGAGGCCCTTGCGGATCTGCCGCTGAATCTCCTCACGGTTCTTCTCGTACTCGACGTCGTCCAGCTCGGCGATCTCCGCCCGGGTCCAGACCTTGGTCTGCTTGTCCTCACCACGGTGGCCGTCCGATCCGGACGCACCCGTCTTGCCCTTGCCCTCCGCGGGCTTGAACTCGGGCCACTCCTCGAGGGTGTCGTCGACCAGGGCCTCGATCGCGTCCGTGTCGACGTCGCCGTCATCGGTGAGCAGGCTGTCGATGTCATCGAGGTCGGCGAGCCCGACGAACCGGGCGGCGCGGTCCTTGGAGACTCCGGCGGCGATCGCGGCGGCGCGAGCTTCGGCCTTCACCGCGCGAGCAGTGGCGGCCGTGACCTTCTTGTCGGCGTCGTCGCTGCCGTCGTTGTCGGTCTGCTTGCCGGCCTGGCGCTTGGCCTGCCGAAGTTCGCGTTCGTGGCGCTTGCGTTCGCGGGCGATGCGGGCGTCGATGGCCTTGTCGAGGTCGGCCTGAGTGAACGTCTTCTCGCCCTCACCCTCGCCGGAGCCCTCCTCCTCGGACTCCTCACCGTCGCCTTCCTCGGAGCCGTCGCCTTCGTCGTCACCATCTTCGTCGCCGTCGTCCTCGTCGCCGCCCTGGGGGACGAAGTAGCTGCGGCCGGTGTCGGGGTCGGTGATGGTGATGGGCTGGCGGTGGCCAGGACGGCCAGAGGTGAGGTGTCGCACGGTGCAGCTCCTGGTTCGCACGTAGACGGTGCGCCCAGCCTGCGCCCCACTGTGACCCGGCTACGGCTCGATGTCACAACCGGTCGCTACCGTCGATGCACGTGCGAAAGGAGCGCCACATGGGCGCCACAGACGACGCCCTCCGCGAGATGCGGGAGGCGTCCACCCTGAAGGGGAAGTTCCAGGAGATCGTGTCGCCGAGGATGCGGGCCGTGTCCCGAGACGACTACGGCGACAGCTGGCCGCTCACCATCGAGGGGGGCTGGCTGCGGTACGAGCCGGCCGGTCGAGCGATCTTCCGAACGCCCGATGGCGACGAGTACGCGCTGAACGGCATGGCGTCGACCGCGGGCTATGCCGAGATCGAACCGATCTGGCGGTTCAACGATCAACTCAACCGCGAGATCGAAGAGGCGCATCGGAAGTTGTCACCGGACGATGACTACGAGCCGCAGAAGCTTCGCGTGAACATCGGTCCACTCATCCGCGACGCGCTGGCTCTGAAGGACGCCAAGTAGCTAACGGGCTCCGAGCCTTGCCCGCCCTCCCGAGTACGACAGAGACGCTGGCACCCTGGCGACCTGCGCCTTCCGGCGTGCCTCCCACTCGCCCACCTTGTCCCGCGCCAGCCTGCGCTCATCATCGGTGATCGCGACGGCCTCACGACGTCGCCACTCCCGCACCCCACGCTCCAGACGCCGTAGCTCCTGCCTGTCCTGGTCGCCCTGCGGATCCGCCGTGTCGCGCTGGCTCATAGGCCGGGTAACGCCCGGCTGATACAGCGCGATCGTGTGCCGGCAGTTCGGATGCTGCAGCCCCTCGCCGCGGGCCTCGTCCAACGTCCCGTTCACGGTCACCGACACGGTCCCGTCACCACGCAGGTTCTCCGCCCGCACCGCCCCGCGTGTCTGCCCGGTCAAGCTCAGCACCCGGCCTTCCCACGGCCGGCACAAGACGCATTCCTGCGGAGCGTCCGAGACGATCACCAGGTCCTGGCCGAGCTCGACCAGCCGGTCGACGTGCCCCTGGACCACCGCCCTACCGGTGCCGGTGCGCACGGCCATCTCCGTGTAGGACGGGAGATCCCACGATCGGCCAGCGCGGTCCTGGAATCCGGTGACGCCACGGCGGGCGAAGTCCGACAACGTCCGTTGCGCGGCCTGCCGGCGGGTCACCGTGCCGGCCAGCACGTCACCGGAGGCGTTGGCGATCACGTCCCGGTAGACGTCAGGGACCGCACGGAGGATGCGTGTACGGGTCTGCTCGACCAGGCCGACCGTCTCGGCCACAAGGGCGCGGACCTTGGCCATGTCGACCCGGCCGTACGCCAGTTCGCGGGACACGCCGATCGCTTCGAGATCAGACCCAGCGGTCGCGACACCACGGTTGTAGGCGTGTCGGACCGCCTCCTCGGTCGCCTCTCGAGCTTCACCGAGGGCGCGGGCCACCTCGGCCTCCACCTCGGCGCGTAGCTGCTGGATCTCGGTCAGCTTCGACTCCGCCCATCCCGGCTGATCGATACCACGCTCGACCCGGCGGGCGACCTGCTCGAGCATCGTGACCTCGGCGCGGACCATGATGTCGGCGACGCCCTTGGCGAGGTCTTCGGCCATGTGCGGCGAGATCGGCATGCTGAGACCCTACGCCCGCCGCGACGGGCACATCAGGCGGCACCCACAGGTGCCCGTGCACGGAGCTGGTCGTACGTCATCCCAGCACGCGCCCAACACGCTTGGCAGACCGGCGCGCCGGGCCGGGCGCACCGGTGGACGCCGGCGAACATCTGGCCCATGTTGGTGACGTACCGGCGACGGTGGCTCTCGGCATCCACGTCAGTCACCAAACCCGGTCGGGTCCGTCACTGTCACGCCCTCTTCCGCCTGGATGCGGGCCACCTCGTCCTCGAGCGCCTGCCCCTCGAGCTCCGGCTGCACCATCTGCACCCGCGTCCGGATCGACGCTGCCTGAGCGCGGCGCAGCATCTCGACCGTGGTCGCCTGCTCCTGCGGATCATCGACCAGCGAGTCGCCCCACCGGATCGCGGGACGGTCCGGCTCTACCGGCGAGCCGTACACGTCACGGTCCAGCACCAGGAGCACCTCGAGCAGGTCCACGGTCTCGGGGGTCCAGTAGCGTTGCTTGCGGCCGCCGGTCCTGAGCGTCTTTCCCTCACGGATGCGTAGGGCCGACCCGGACTCGGCTCTGCCTTCGATGTGTAGCCCGAAGGACTGGGGCGAGTAGCCGGCGGTCGAGACGATCCGTTCGACGAGCGCGAACGCGGTGTCGGCGTGGTCTTTGGTGCGGATGGCGAACTGGATCTGCTCGATCATCGGCTTGCCGTCGACGGTGGGTTCCATGTCGAGGCCGGTGAAGACCTCTTGGTCGATGTCGAGCGTGGCCCCTTTGCCGCGGCCCTTCGGGGTCAGCGCGTCCTGGGACACGACCACACGGGCCTGACCGAGCCGGAGGTCACGCATCCACGACGACCACGTCTCGTCGAGGGCGTCCATCAGGCTGTAGGTGCCGTCGTAGTCGGACCGGCCGTGCAGCGTGTGCCGGTGACGGCGGTTCGGGCGGACGTTGGGGACGTAACGGACGGTCAGCTCGTTGCGGAGCGAGTCGGGCAGCTCGACGGTGAGGATCTTCGTCGACTCGTCGTAGGTGCGGTCGTCGCCGTCCAGGAGCGCCTCGGTGTGCGGATGCGCGGACATGGCCTCGCGCTTGCCGAGGGTGTCACGTTCGCCGACGTAGAGGCCGTGGAGGATGACACCAGGTTCGTGACGTTCGAGGTGCCGCCATACCTTGCCGTTTTCGTCGAGGAGGACGGTCCAGAACGTCACGGTGGAGAGGCGGCCCCACCGCCACTCAGGGAACGCAGCATCGGCATGGACGACGGTCAACGTGGGCATCGGGAGCCGGTCGCGGTCGTCCCACACGGCCCGGATGTAGACGCCGCCGAGGGCCGAGCAGACCTCGGCAGCTTCGATCAGTGAGGTGAGGATCCCGCCTTCGTCGACGAGGACGTCGAGGCGGTCCTGCGTCACGGACGCGGCACGGTTGCCGCCGTCCGCAGCGCCAGGGATCGGAAACCGGAGCTGCTCGGAGAACAGCAGATCAGCGGAGGTGGACGCGATGTCTGCGGCAATGGGGACATGGATTTGGGTGCGGTTGGGGGCCCGGTCGGCAGCACGGCGTGGCCAGAACCGGACCTTGCCGGGTGCACCTCCGGCGAAGCCGGGGAGGTGGGAGGACGTGCCGGTCCCGGTGGTGCCGTAGAAGTTGCGGAGCCGATCAACGTCACCTGAGAACCAGGCGTCGGCTTCCTGCATGTCACGCAGGATGGGCTTCATTGCCTTGGGGGGCCACGGGGCCTTGGGGTCTTCGGGAAGCGGCATCAGCGAACCAGCCCGTCGTCTTCGGCGTCACGCCCGGACGCCAGCCACCCGTCGGCGGTCAGCTCCACGACCGGATCGGCGACGGGGCGGAACCGTGGCGGTGGCGCGGCGAGGCCGGCCTGGACGAGGGTCTTGCCGGCCAGCGCTTCAATGGCGAGGCGGCGGAGCGCGCGGGTGGTGGTCATGGGACGAGTCTCGACCCGCCTGTGACCCGACTATCGTCCGAGGATGGACGGCTCTACGCCCCAACCGGGCTTCACGGTGAAGCTGCAGAGGGCCCATTTCCTGCTTTCAGAGCTTCGCGAGGCCATGAACGGCTTCTTCCGTGAGAGGCCGTACACCCTTGAAGCCGCGGAGGCACCCAACGGGGATCTTGTGACACGCGTCCGAGTGTCGGCCGAACCACCCTTGGAGTGGAGCGCCCTCGCGGGTGACATCGTGCACAACCTTCGCAGCGCCTTGGACCATGTCGCCTGGGCACTCGTCGCCGAAGAAGGTCAGCCCGACGAGTGGACTTGCTTCCCCATCACCGATAAAGAGCGAAGCTTCGGCGACCGCGCACGCAAAGCTCTGAGGGGCGCCCCGGAGGCCAGACAGATGGTTCGTGGCCTTAGTCCCTGGCGGGACGGCAACGAGGACCTTTGGCTGCTCCACCGGCTCAACATCGTGGACAAGCACCGGCTGCTGCTTGTGGTTGGGTCAGCCAGTACAGGCATCGGCCTTCGGATGACCTTCAGAGGGTTCGAGGAGGGTGACAGCCCCATCACGATGGATCCGATCGTCCTGCAGCCCAAGAACATCGAGGTTCCGGTGCTTGACGAAGCAGTGGTTTTTCGCGTGCTAGCCGAAGCGCGCAAACAGCCTGCCGACTCTCACTTCAGGACAGACCACGATGTGCGATTCGACATCGTATTTGGACTCGACACGCCGGCTCCTGCCGCGCCCGTCGGCCCCCTGCTCGAGCGCCTCCTCGACGCCACGGAGAAGGCGATCCAACACCTCATGCCGAGGCTATAGCGATCAGCTATCGAGCCAGCGGCGCCAGACCCGCCGCAGCATCCGCACCCCGTAACGCAGGGCGTCGGGGCCGTGGTCGTCCTGCTTCAGCGGCGCGTCTTCGCCGCGGTCTTGTGCCTTGGGGTCCCAGCTGTAGCCGGCCATCTCGTCGAGCAGTCCCGAGCAGGACCGGTGGATCGTCAGCCGCCTCGCCGCGAGCAGCGATGAGGTTTCGCGGATGCCGTCCTCGACGGTGTTGTCGGCGGGGGTGACGCCTGACCAGCCGTCGCGGTACAGCTGCCGGATGAAGCTGGCTGCGGACGGGTCAACGAACACCTTGCTGACGTCGGGCGGCATGGCCAGGCCGTCGGCGCCGCCGTCGACCCACGACTGCAGCTTCGTCGCGTACTCCCCGTCGGTGAGCTGACGGCGCTGCGCCCTCGAATCCCACCGCCACTCCCGCGCGACCACCAGGCCGTCCGTGTGTTCGCCGATCAGGAGGGCGACGAACGGGTTGGTGGTGCCGTAGTCGACGGTCAGCCACCAGTCGTGAACGTCGGGCAGCTGGTCGACGACGTGGGAGCTGTCGCCGTCGAGGTCGAGCATGTCGTAGATCGCGCCCTCGGCGGCAACCCATTCGCCCAAGATGAACCGCCGGTACCACAGCCCGACGAACTCGCGCTCGAGGCTGGCGATGTACGCGGCAGGGAGGTGGGGGTTGTCGTGGAGGGTGAACCGGAAGCGGGCGAGGTCGAGCAGCTCGGCGCCGTCACCACCGAGGATCTGGCCGTCACGGTCGATCGTCACCGTCGCACGGTTGAGGTAGTCCTTCAGCAGCCAGTGCCGCGGGTTGTCCGGGTTGGTGGTCCCGAACAGCCGTGCCCCGTCGATCGATAGGCGGGTGAGCAGCATCGACCAGAACGACTCAGGGACCGTGGACACCTCGTCGACGTAGGCGCCGACGAGGGTGAGGCCGCGGATCTTCTCCTGGGCCCGTTCGTCGTTGGCTCCGGCGATGTAGATCCGTCGGCCGCAGACCCAGAGTTCACCGGCGCCGCGGACGAACCGGACACGTTTGCGGCCGAGCATGTCTTGCATCGGGTGGACGACGTTGCGTTCGAGGGTGCGTTCGGTGCGGCCGGCCATCAGGAGGTTGCCGGGCGGTGCGGTGCGGATGAAGCGGAGCCAGGCGAGGATGGATCCGATGGTTTTGCCGGAGCGGACGGAGCCTTCCCAGATGTTGAGGCGTGCCGTGGCATGCTGGACGGACGCGAGTTGCTTCCCAACAAGGGGGGCGACGCTCACGGGAGGAGCCTGCCATGCCAGAGGTCGGCGAGACGTGTGTGAAGTGCGACACAGTGGTGCGGTCGCGAATCGTGAGTTTGGGCTCGTCGCTTGATAGCGGCTTCGAGGAGACTGCCGTCACTCTGGTGTGCCGGTGTGATGACCTCGAAGGGCCGCGGACGGCGGCGGACCGGGTGTAGGCGACGAGTCACGGTGAAGCCCCCGTGACGTGGTCGAGCCAGCGATCAACATCCGCCGAGTCGTCATCCCCACGCTCGTCATACTTCAAGATGTCAACCTCAGCCCGCACCAGCTGCGCCACCGCAGCCGCGTACTGCCGCAACGCATCACTCGTCGGCTCATCGAACCGCCGCTCGTTGTAATCGTTGTCCTTCCCCCCGAAGCTGAACGCCGTGTGCGGCTCCCCCATCCGATCAATGATCCTGTCGATCCGGCCATGCAACTTCGCCAGACGCTCCGCCCGCGCCTCCGCCCCATACGCACGCCGCGTCTCCTGCGCCCTCACCACGCGCGCAAGGTTGGACTGATCCACGGCCACCCCGGCGGCTCGGGCGATGCGTCCGACGGTTTGTTGGGAGCGGCCGGTTTCGCGGGCGACCTGGCCGTAGCTCTTGCCTTGCTGGACGAGCTCGAGGATGCGTTGACGTTCGTTGTCGGTCAGTGGGACTCCGCGCTTGCCCACACGTCAGCCTGCTTGTCGGCGTAGACGCCGAGCGGTGAGAGCGACGTGGACGCGGTGGCGGACCGCCTGAGTCGCCCCCCAGACCGTGAGGACGGCCGCGGTTACGAGGGCGAGGACCAGGAGGACACCGGCACACCACGCCAACAGGTCGAGGGTGAAGGTCGCGCCGTCAAGGGCACGCTGCAACGCACGTGAGATCATGCCGGCGAGTGTCGTGCCGCACGTGACCCGGACTGCTCTTGGTTTCGAGACAGGCCGGTGCCATGCCTTCGCGGTGGACCAGGCCGTCCGCCTGACTGACCGTGCCTGGTGTTCACGCCGGACAACCGCTCACGCCGCTGCGCGAGGAGCTGGTGCGTGGGTGCTCGCGTTGTCGGCGTCAGGATGCGACACTGGCCGCGCCTGCGTCCGGCGTTCGCTTCGTGCGTGCATCGGCGGAACGACGTTGCCAGGCAGCACCCCAGCTCCCATCGGTGGTCATAAGCGTGCGCGCACGCGGACCACGTCCGTAGGAGCCACCTCGCGCTCACGCGCAGCGCCCCCACCTCGAGGGGCGACAGGGCTTGTGCTGCCTATGGGGCGGCACGTAATCGAAGGACTGGACAATGCAGGCAGAAGAGTTGATCAGGCTGGTGCTGGCGGAGTTGCGGCAGCTACGCCGCGCACAGGAAGACCAAACGGTCGCTGTAGGAGGATTGGCTCGAATCCTGAAAGACTTGCAGGCCGAACTCGGCCGTGAGAGGTAGCCGGGAACGGGCATTATCGCGCCTAGGCTGGTGGCGGGGAAAGGGGAAGGCGATGTCGACGCATCTGTTGCGCGCCTACGTGGACGAAACCGGCGACCGGGGGATGAAACCCTCTTCGTCGGAGTACTTCGCCTTCGCTGCGGTCCTGTGCCGGGATGCGAACACGACGGTTCTCGGCGAAGCCCTGGCGGATCTCGTCCGCGAAGCGGGCAAGCCACCCGGTAGCGTCCTCCATTGGTCGAAGAATATGAAGGACCACGCCTTACGCACCTACGCTGCGCAGATTCTGTCCGGCCTGCCGATCCGTTTGCTCTTCGTGGTTGTGCCGAAGCGAGCGATCCAACCCAACACCCATCTCGCCCGCTCAACCGTGGGCTATTACAACTTCGCCGCCCGCCTGGTGCTCGAACGCGTGGGCTACTTCACCGCTTCCCGGCAGCGCATTGAACAGAAGACGGACCCGGCAGCAATCTGCCGGACCAAGGTGACGTTCGCCCGCGTCAAGGGATTCCGGCCCCGATTGCTGCAGGACTATGTCGGCCTGCTCCGAACCAGGCAGGGCAACGAGGCGTGGAGCAACGGGCTGACTACCAAGGTCGCCGTGGCGGGGCAGGCGGAATCCCCGCTACTCCAGTGGGCCGACATCGCGGCTGGTGCATTCGACGCCGCCGTCAAACTGGACAGGTACGGCAACCATGAGCCGGCCTACTTGATGCGCCTGGGACGCCTCATCGATTGCAGCGGCGATGGGCGAATCCTCGGCTACGGCATCAAGTCGCTCGGAGGCGAGGACTACTTGCAGGCCATGCCTTGGTGGACCGCCGACTGGTGGAAGGGTTGAAGCCGGCAGGGAAAGGCGGGTCACAATCAAGCCACCTGCGGGGCGGCCGGCTCAGTTGCCCGAGCGTGCGGACCCCCGCCCTTCCCTACCGGCTTCCGGTCTGCTAACGAGGCTAGCGACCGGGCTGGGAATGTCAACGATGCGATGCCGGCATGTACACCGTCCCGGCCGATAACCGTCACTACTCGCTGCGTGGCCTGTCGAGCCACTCGTCGAGCGACCCCGGGTCCGACTGCTCCCGCTCCCCGAACGGCACGTAGGGCTTCCCAGCCTGCGCGTCCATCTGATCCTGAATCGCCCGCACCATCCCCTTCTGCGCCGTCGCCGCCACATTCGCCAACTGCGCCAGCAACACCGCCGCATCCACACGCGACCGCGGTGACCCGTCCTCCAACGCCCGCTGTGTCTGCTTCGACAGCCGCCGGACCGTCACTGCCAGCTCCTTCTCGCGGCGGCGCAGCTTCGCCTCCTCCGGATGGGGCGGCAGATCAGTCGGGATGTCGTTCGGGTTCATGCGGGCCTCCTCGCACGCAGATCAGCGATGTAGCGGGCATTCGCCCTCGTGCACCGGGCGCAGGCGCAGCCCTGATGCTTGTAGCCGTTCCTGGTTCCGTGCCGGACGTCCCCCGCCGACAGCCGACACGCACGGTCGCCCCGGCCACCACAGCCGCACGGCGTGCGGAGTTTCGGGACGACACGGTGGGCGAACGCCTCTGCCGACGGCCGGTCCCACGCCTCCGACTGCACCAGCACCGCGACCATCCGGCCTACCGGGTCGTCCGGCACATCGAGCTCGAGCTGCACCGCGGCGCTCACGGCACGTCCAGACGGTCGAACCGGGCGTGCGGCATCGACGTCAGGTGCCACGACCCGCACCCGCACCGGTAGATCCGGCCCTCCTGACGCCACCCGTAACCGTCTTCTGCAGCGGTCTGGCAGGACCGCTTCGCGGCCTTGGCTTCGTGCTTGGTCGCGTAGCCGATCTTCGAGCACGACATCGGTCACGCCTTCCGCCGGTCAGGGCCGTCGACGACGACCAGGTCCGTCATCTCGTGCAGCCGAGACACCGCCCGCTCCCCCAGATGCTCACCGAACTGGTCGAGGGTCAGGTTCGACGTCGCGACCAGCAGCATCCGGCGCGAATACACCGCCTCGAGCAGGCCGTTCAGCTCCCCGACACGCCAGTCGGTCGCCTGCTCCGCCCCGATGTCGTCGAGCACCAACAGCCGGCGACGCAGGATCCGCTCACCGACCGGGATCCGGTCACGCTGGCCGATGTCGCCCTGCATCGCCCGAATCAGATCCGGGGTCGGCCAGAACTGGGCGAACTGCGGGGCACCCATCTCGACCGCCAACGCCCCAGCGATCAGCGACTTCCCGCGTCCGGGTAGACCGAGGATCAGCAACCCGGAATCATGGTCCGGCTGCTCGCGGACCCGGTCGAGCCACACGCGGGCGGTCTTGACCGCGCCGGTCTGCTCGAGGTCGTCGAGGCGGGCGTGGTAGCGGGGCGGCACCCGCGGCGGAGCGCCGAGCGTTGGGACGGCTTCCGTCGGCGGTGGCGGTGCGGGCCGGCGTGGAGCCCGTGCCGCGGCCTGGCGGAGCCGGGCGACGAGCTGCTGCGGGTCGCCGAGTTCGGCGCCGATCGGGGTCGGTTCGCTCACGATGTTGCCTCTCTGCCGTGCCAGCCGGCGCGGTAGTCGACGTCGCCGTCGGGCGGGCGGGGCGGACCCTTCGGCCGTCCGCTGCCGGGCCGGTCTTCGGTGGCGCGGCGGAGCCAGTTGCGCCAGGTGGCCTGCCAGTCGACCTTGCGGCCGTCCTTGCCCGGCTTGGCCTGCCAGTAGTCGCGGAACTTGCGGTACTCGCCGCGTGCGGCCTCGATGCCGCCGACCGCAGCGATCAGGTCCGGTTCGTCGGCCGGGCGCCAGTCGTCAGGCAATCGAGTGCCGCGGGGGGACCGAGCCGAAGGCGAGGGGGGTTCCTGTTCCGAAGGAACAGGGGGTACGGGTACGGGGTTACGAACATCGGGCGAACGTTCAGCACCTGTTCGCGAAGTGTTCGGGCGAACATCTTTCGAACGGTTGGTCTTGGTTCCCTTGCGGTTCGCCCGCAGCTCACGCATTCGTTCGCGCGCCTCCGCCCGCTCCTTCTCCTGGTCCGCAGCCGTCGGCTGGTAGTCGTGCACGTCGTGGATCGTCCAGCCGCCACGGCCGTCGTCGCGGACCCAACGCCCCACCGCCACCAGGCGGGCCGCATGCTTCTTCGGCTGCTTCAGGCACGGCAGCGCGGCCGGAAGCATGTCGTCCGAGATGAACCCGTCCGTGCCAAACCGGTTCGAGTACGCGATCCCCGCCACGTCCAGCGCGAACGCCTCCGCACCGGCGGCCATCACCTTCGGGTGATGCGGCATCGCGTCGTCAAGCTTGACCCAGGCCATCTGTTCCCTCGTCGAGTAGGTGTCGGCCGGCACGGTCGGCCGTCGGTGTCGATCGGCTACGCGGCAGTTGCGGAATGCCAGCGATGTGATTCCGGATCGGCTGCAAAGAGAGCCGCCCGCAGGCGGCAACAGGTACGTGGACGAGATCACGCGGCCTCACCCTCGTCGGCGGCCGTCAGTTGCCGAACCGTCAGCAGCCACCGGTGACGCGTGAGAGCCGGCTGCGGCTGTGCGATCCGGCACGTCACCGCGCGGACGTGCCGTGCGTCGTCCTCGATGAGTACACCCGCGTCGCGCAGCCCGTCGATGCACGGCTTCAACACGCCGGCGATGTTGTCCACGTCGCGGCGGCGGCGGTCGGCCGGGATCATGACCAGCTCGATCTCGACCAGGTCGAGCGCGGGGATGCCGTCGGCGGCGGCGATCCATGCGACGGCGTCACGCCAGGAGCGGACTTTGCGGGCGCGTTCGTGGTGGTGGCCGCGGGAGTTGGCGTTCCAGACCGGCATGTCCGGGATCTCGAGCGTGTAGGACCGCATCAAGACGTCACCGCCGCGGTCTCGTGCCGCCAGTGGCGCCGCTCGATCTCGTTGCCTGCACCGTCAACGACGACGATCTCGATCGGGAGCCACGGCCCCTCGAACGTGTGGTGCTCGACGACGTACTGACGGTGCTGGGTCAGGTACAGGTCCGTGTCGTGCTGCGCGTCCGCCAGGGCCGCCTTCACCGCGGCACGCAACGTTGCGTAGGAATGCCGTCGGAGCGTCCCCTTGCCGATGAGCTCAACCCGGTAGGGACGCCGCTTCTTCGTCCGGGCGGTCATGCATCACCTCGGATCTCGACGAGCACCGCCGCCACCTCGTCGGCATGCCGATCCAGCACCATCCGCTGCGCCTTCCGTCGCTCACGATCACGACGGCGCTTCGCGCTGGCGCTGGCATCACTCAAGGCGGCGCGTGAGGCGACTTCGACCCCGCCGGGCAGCATCTCCCCCGACTTGGGTGCGTGAGCGCCACAGGCGGCCACACGACCGAGCGTCTTCCCAGCGCGGGACACGACGACGACGTGGACATGGCCGAACTTTCCGCCACAGCGCCAGCAGCCGTCGAGCTGCGGCCCGCAGACGGCGCAGGAGCGGGGTCCGAGACGGTCAGCCATTGGCGGCCACCCCCTCGGGGATCCGCCAGATCTGCTGACGGCCACGCATCGGGATTGGCTCGTCGAGCGCCTGCACGTCCTCCATGAGCCACGCGAACCGACCTGGCTCGTAGATGCCGTATGCCCGCTCGTCATCGATGCGGGCGAGGACCGGCGCTCCCGGCCGCCACAGTCCGAGGTACGGCGCGGCCACCTCGACGTAGGCACCTGTCTGGTGCTCGGCGCCGACGACGTCCACCATCGGCAGGACGTCGACCAGGTCTACGCGGGCGACGATCGCGCCGAGAGGACCGGGGTCGATCTCGCCGTCATCGGCGACCAGCCCCGACGCATGCCACGCGTTCCATGCCGTCTCGTTGGCTGCGACGACGAGCATGTCATCCAGGGTCGGGTACCGCTTGGCGGCGTGGATCCAGAGCGGCCCTCGGTAGCTGGTCGACCAGCCACGGGTCTCAATCCGCTTCACGCGTAGGGCGATGAGCGATGCCCACGGCTGCCATAGGGACAGGACGCGGTCGCCGGACTTCGGCAGCACCAGATCAGCCATGCCAGACCTCCACCCACTCGCCGGCACGACGCCGGAAGAACCGCGTCACCCCGACGTCGTCGATCGTCGACACCACCGCCCCGCCGCCCACCTCAGACGCCGGCCACCGATCACACCCCGCCACCGACACAGCACCAGCCGGCGTGACGATCGTCTGCCCAGGAACCAACCTCACGCCGACACCACCCGATCCGCCATCCGGCCCGCCTCGACCAACATCCACCGGACCACCCGACGGCCAACCAGCTCGTCATGAACCTCGACCCGACGGCGGGCACGCGCCCACACGTCCTCCCACGAACGCCGGCCCTCTCGGATCGCCTGCCGGTCGGTCGGATTCGACGCGGCCAACACGCCCGCGTCGTCCCCGACCTTGCAGGCAGCCGACTCCGCGAACCCGGCACAGTCGCGCAGCACCGGACAGGCGAGACAGACACGCAGCTGCTCCACCGTCGGCTTGCCGTCGTTCTCCCACGGCATCTCCGGCACCGCCTGGCACAGGGCACGCTCACGCCACGTCATGCGCGCCACCCCCTGCCGGCCACAGGGCCCGGAACTCGTCCGACGGCCCCACGTAGTAGGTGCGGCCCGACCAACGCTCGAAGATCACGTTCCCGGACACGGCCAGCCCGAGACGTCGGGCACGTGCCGGCTGGCCGTGCGCGACCTCGTGATGACACACGGCGCACAGCGCGACCAGGTGGGCAAGGTGCCGGGCCGGCTCGAACGTGCCGTCGCCGATCGCGTCGACCGCGAGCCGGTCGAGGGTGTTCCCGCCCGCAGCCCGCTTGATCCGATGGTGCAGTTCGTCGGCCAGGTTGCGGCAGCGGTTGCCGTGCTCGAACACCGCCTCACAGCGGTCGCCGGCACGCGTCCACGCCGCCGTACGGAGTGGGGCGAGACGGATCTTGGGGGCGCTCATGCGGCCCTCCGATCGATACGTCCCAGCTCGATCTCGTGCTTCGCCATCGACGCGACCACAGTCCACGCGCCCACCAGGGCACGGGCGTCGTACGCCTTCGCCGAATGCGAATCGGCCAACGAAGCAGCTCGGTCACGAAGCCAGCGCAAATCACCGACGGTCAACGGGACCGTCCCGTCCAGACCCATCGACGTCGCCAGCTTCGCGCCCATCTCCCGCACCTCAGGCGGCAACGAAAAGTCCTGGACCGCAGCCTTCCGACGGTCCTCCGACCTCAACGTCAGGACCTCGTCATGCATCAGCGCGCGGGCGGACGCCTGCCGGTACAGCTGCTCGAACCGGTCACGCAACGTCGCGTGGGTCTCGGCTACCTCGCGGGCCTGCTCGAGCTTCACGGCGAGGCGGTCGAGCTGGTCGGCCGCATCGTGTGACGACTGCGGCGATGTCAGCGGGGTGCGATCGCCCATCACGCCACCGCCTTCGGGTCGGCGACGTCATCGATCACGGCACGCACGATCTCGGGATATCCGGCCGCCCATGCGTCGATCTCGGTCGACTTGTTGGGTGGCAGCTTCTTCGCGTCCTCCGATGCGAACCCGGGCCGCATCCGTTCCCAGTTCGCCCGTAATGCGTTCATCACGTCGAGCTTGGTGACGCCACGGTCGCGGGCGTGCTGCTGCCAGTCGAAGCCCGTGGAGGACACCGCGCCGGCGGATGGGGCATCCGCTGCAACGGTGGGAGAGGCCGCGGCTGCGGTGTCCTCCACGGTGAGTGTCGACGACGGGGGATCGTCGACATGGTCCGACGTTGGGGGAACGTCGGAGTCGGTTGCCCCGGCGGACGGATCGGAGACTTCCCCGTCCCCCTCACCATCCGCCGGGGAGTCGTCAGGCTCGACGGCCTGGTGGTTGTCGTCGGACAGCAGCGCCGCCCGGATCCGCTTCAGCGCCCCCTCGTCACCGAGGTGCACCAGCAGCTTGCCGGCGTTCGCGCCGGTCAGGTCGCCCGGCGCCGCTGCACCATCCTGGTAGCGGCCGACGATGAACGCCTGCTGGCCGGACGTGAACCCGATCTCGTCGAGCCGGCTGGTTACCTGCTGCTGCACCGTGTCCCCACGGTTCAGCCACTCCGCGAACGGCTGCCACCACGCCCGGTCCGGCTTGCGCTCAACCGCGTCCTGCAGCGGCGCACACCGCGACTTGGACACCATGAGCCGGTGTTCGTGGTCGACATCGGCCACCAGGTCGAACTCGTACTCCATGCCCTTGCGCTGCTCCGGGGCGAGCCCGAGCTTGCGGACCTGCGTGCGGCCGTTGTCGCCTTCCTCGACGACGTATTCGGTCTTGGCGCGCATGGTCACGATGACGTGGCCGGGCCAGCGCATGACGGTGTCGACGAGCCGGTTCTGCTCCGGCGTCCCCTCACGCCAGGCCGCGAAGCTGTTCCCGCGAGAGCGGGCGGCAGCGTCGTCCACGATCTCGAGCACGCCGCCTTGGCCGGACCAGGCGTGCGACAGCGAGTCGATGATGACGACCTCGGCACCCGCGGCGGTGCACGCTTCGAGAGCTTCGAGGTAGCGGGCCGGCGCGAACGGCGGGTCGATGACGCCGTGAAGGAACTCGCCGAACTCGTCGGCGTACAGCGCAGCGGAGCCGCGTTCGGTGTCGATGACCGCGACCTTGCTGATATCGCCGCAGAGTGCGAGGGCGGCTTCGAGGGCGGAGTAGGTCTTGCCGGCACCAGACGGGCCGACGAGTGCCACGCGGGCCTTGAGCTGGACCTTGGAGGCGGGGCGCAGTTGGAAGCTCATAGGCCACCCCCGATCTCGACCGACAGGCCGAAGAAGCTGCGGACGATGGCGGCGTCGCGGGCCTTCGCCTGCTTGTCCGGCACGACCTGCAGCACCGGCTTCGACGGCGGGTCCACATCCACACCCGGGATGGCCTCGCCGGTCGACGGGTCGAGCAGGACGTAGCCGTCGTCACGGTTGCCACGGATCACGGCACGACCCGACTCGATCAGGTGGTCGAGCGGCTTGGCTGGCAGCACGCGTTCCAGCGATGGGGTGATGGCACCGAAGATGAGGTTGTGGAACTCGTCGGCCGGGATGGCGTAGTCGGCGCCCGACTCCGGCGCGTCAGCGGCGAACTGCTCACGCATCGCCATGATCCACCGGAAGGCGTGATTGTCGATGTCCAGCGTCTCGCGGACCTCATGCTCGAGGCCCTGCGCCGCCCACCACGCGTCGAACGCGTCTTGGTCGGCGATGCGCGGGCGTGGCTGCGGGTCCGTCAACGTCGCCCGGATCCCATCCACCTTCGCCGAGAAACCCGTGCCGGTCAGCGCCGCGACCTGCTCCACCTCGGCCTGCAGATCCTCGCGGGCGGCGTCCTCGATCTCCTTCGCGAACGTCGTCAGCGCCTTGGCCTGGCCTGCCCGCCGGACCTTCTCGTCCAGCGCCTCACCCGGCCGCGCGATGATGTCGAGACCGACCACCTCGATCGTCTGGTCAGACATCGGCGGCCTCCCGATCCTCGTCCCGGGCCTGCTCCTGCTCGGCCGCGTAGTCCGCCTCGGCCTGCAGCTGCTCCTCGACGTAGACCCAGTGGTCCACCGCGGCCGCGAGCGCGACCAGATGGGAGGGCGGCCACACGCCGTCGAGTGCGTAGACCGCGAGCCGGCCCACGTGCATGCGGGCGGTCGGGACACCGTGGGTGTAGTAGGAGGCGTCCTGCTCGACGGTCACCACGGCGGTGCCGATCGTGGAGCCGGCCCGCCAGCGGACCGAGAACCGACCGTGGCGGGTGTCGACAGCAACGAGCCGGTCACCATGGTTGGGGGAAACGGTCGTGGACGTCGTACGGCGTCCGGTTACGATGCCGGTCACAGTCGGAACCTTTCATCAGGGCGGCTGGCGACGACCGGGCGGGCGCCAACCTGAGCCCGGTCGTTCGCGTTGGTGGGGTTCCACGTCACCGATCCGGCCATGCAGGCGGAGCAGACGCAGAACGGCACGTGTCGGGCTTCGAGGCGGCGGAGCAGCAGCCACAACAGCCACGCCCCGGCGCCGATCGCGGCCATGACCGCCCAGCTCGCGAGCGGGCTCACGCGGCTGCCATGTCTGCGGTCTGCTGCTCGGGCAGCCGGTACTCGTAGACCGGCCGGGTCTCGTCACCGACGTGAATCCGCTCGCACTCGAAGTAGCCCTGAACCTCGACACGCAGCCCCGAAGGCAGAGTCGCCGTCGCGGTGGGCTTACCGGCGTCGTCGAAGGTGACGTCCGGTTCGACACCGACGGCTTCGAACACGACGGCGGACTCGTGGAACGCCTTCGCCGTGAAAGCGATCGTCGTCAGCTTCGTGCCGGTCTCGTCCAACTGGCTGGACGACAGCCAGAACTTGGACGCGACCCCGGATGCGATCAGCTCGGCAGCCTCGACGATCATGTCTGCCCGCGGTCGGGCAGCGTGGTAGATGGCCTGGTTCTCCATTGGTGGTGCTCCTTCCCGCCGTGGCGGGCTCGGCCGCCCGGTTCAGGCGGCTTGGTCGGTGGCGTCGCGGCCGGCCGGCTTCGAGGCGGCGGCCGGCCGCGACAGGCCGAGGCGTGGACGCAGCAGGGCTGCGATGTCGGCGAGGACGACGGGGTCCTGGACGTGACGGGGCAGGCCGGCCTCAGCGCGCGAGGACGCGACGCGGGCAGCGATCTCGGCGGCGCTCATCAGGCCGCCTCCCCTACGTGCTCGTCCGGGTCCGCGAGCAGCGCGACGAGCGGGCACTTCAACGCCCGAGCCAGCTTCAGAGCCATCTCCGGAGAGGCGCCCTTGTTGCCGTTCTCGATGTCGTAGAGCGTCCCGTGACGGCAGCCCGCTTCCTTGGCGAGGGCCGGCACGGAGAGGCCGGACCGTTCGCGGATCTCGCGTAGGGCGTGTCGGTTGATGCGCACCGGTGGTCCGTTCTGTCGCTCCGGTTTGTTGCATCGGAGCGTTGCATCACTTTGGACCGGCGTCAACCGGCGTCATGCATCAGAACGCGACAGGAGCGCCTGATGCACATCGCTGTGCGGTAAAACGAATAACAGCGGTGTCGCGCGACAGGCGTCCAAAGAGGCCGAAACGGGGCGCTAGCAGCGGAAAGACATCGCTGTCAGTCGCCCACCCGCATACCCTGACGCAATATGACGCAGTGAATTCGTGCGTTGCGGCGCACCAGAGTGCAGGCATGCCAATGACCGACACCTCAAGGTGGCAGGACTTCGGACGTGCCATCACCCTCGCCCGCAACGCCCGCAAATGGAGCCAGCGACGCCTGGCCGCCGAAGCCGGCGTCTCCCCCACCACCCTCGGAGCCCTCGAACGAGGCGAAACCGACCCCGCCAGCTCCCGAGCCATGCCCGCCATCGCCCAGGCGCTCGACTGGCCGGCAGATATCGCCTACCAGCACGCACGCGGCAAGCACGACCCTGCCGCCCTCATCCATCCGCCCCAACCCAAGCCGCGTACCGACTTCACCAGCAACGAGATCGACCAGCTCGCCGGCGACATCGCCGAACTCGATGAGGAGGACCGCGAAGCAGTCCGCAACCTGGTCCGACGGCTGCGCAACAGATAGCGTCACACCCGTCTGGCACGGTCCCGCCCCAGCCGCACGAAGGGGACGCATGGCGTGGGACCCTGCCCGCGAGTTCGAACAGCAACATCCTGATGTGCTCGTCGAGTACGTCGACGGGCTGCCGGTCGCCACGGGGGGCGCTGTGCGATACCGGGACCGCCACGGCACGGTTGTACTCATCGACCGTCGCCTGACCGGTCCAGCACGCCGTGACGCCCTCGCGCACGAACTCGTACATCACCAGCGCGACGGCGGAGCAGCCGGCGGCGAGCACCCACGGTTCCGGCCAGACCGGATCCGCGAAGAACAACGCGTCGCACGAATCACCGCTGAACGGCTCGTCCCCACGCTCGACCTTCAGCGGTACTGCGACCTGCATGCAGATCTCGGGCACGGGGTGTGCCCGGACGACGTCGCGCGCGAGTTCGAAGTGACCTGGCCGGTCGCTTGTGACGCGCTCGACAACCTCACCCGATTCGAAAGGGGCAACCAGTGAGCGACCAACCATCCAACCCTCCCCCGCCGCCGGCCGGCGGTGGGCAAGCAACGGAGTCAGCCCAGCCCAGCGCGCCGCCGCCATCCGGTAAGAAGCCGTGGTGGAAACGGTGGTGGGGCATCGCACTGATCATCTTCGTGGTGCTCATCGTGATCGGAGCTCTCGCCGGCGACCCCGAAGAGCTAGCCGACGGCACAGCGAGTGCCCCTGAGGAAACCGATAACGATCTGCCCGAGGAAGCGCCCGACCCCGAGGATCCCGAGGAGGTCCAGGAGGAGATCGCGGAGGACGACGGGGAACCGACCGAACTCGACCAAGCCGAGCCGGAGCCCGAACCGGAACCCGAGCCAGAGCCAGAGCCGGAGCCCGAACCCGAGCCCGAGCCCGAGATCGAACCGACCGTCTACGAAGGCTCAGGCGACGACATCGTCGACCTCGAGGTCTCAGACTGGCCACTGGTCGCAACGATCGAACACCAAGGCTCGTCGAACTTCGCGATCGTCGCCCACGACGACACGGGCGGGCGGGACCTGCTCGTCAACGAGATCGGCAACTACCAGGGAGTCCGGCCGCTCAACTTCACCGGCGATCCCACCGAACTCGAAATCACCGCAAGCGGCCCATGGACGATCACCGTCACCACGCTGTTCGAACAGCCAACGCTCAGCGAGACCAGTTCGGGGAGCGGAGACGAGGTACTGCTCGTCGACACCGGGTCCGGCCGGCTCGCGCTGACGCACTCCGGATCGTCGAACTTCGCCGTGATGGCCTACGGCTCACGCCGGGAGCTGCTTGTGAACGAGATCGGAAGCTACGAAGGGACCGTGCGTCTTCCCGACTCGTTGGCACTCGAGATCGTGGCTGACGGCAACTGGACTGCAGAAGCCGGCTGATGCCGCTCGGGATGGCGGCCTCGCATGGCCGCCATCCCGACCTAGTGTGCAAGCGTCAACTTCACGCCGGTGAACTTGCGGATGTTGACCAGCAGGTGGCCGCCGTTGCCGACGTCACGATGGACGATGTGGAGGCGGGCGCCCGAGTCGAGCTGCGCGTCCTGCAGGCCTTCAGCCGCGTCGAGCTTGCGATGCGACTGCGAGGCGTCGTCGAGCAGCTTGGTGAGGGTGCGCATGACGTGGTCGTCGTCATGGAAGGCATCGTCGTGGTAGCCCGACACGCCCCGGTGCCGCTTGACGAAGATCGCGTCCGGCGCGTTGATCATGATCTCCCAGACGTCGTCGTCGTCGAGGAGCGGTTCGAGCGGCCCGTAGCCGAGCAGGTTCCGTTCGGCCCGCTCGACGACGAGGTCGGGATCCGGCAGGTCGAAGTCGCGCAGACCGTGCTTGTAGTCCAGTCGCCAGCGCTCCACCTCGTCGGCCACGAGGTCGCGCACCCGCCTGGTGGCGTCGGTGGCCCCGAGGTCGATGGTCTCGTCCTTGGCGCGACGCAGCACGCGCTGTTCGATCTCGACCAGGGGTGAGGCGACGAGGTGGCCGGTCATGGGCGCGACTCGTCGGGGAAGAGTCCCAGCCGGCCCGGCACCACCGGCTCGGGTTCGCGTGCGGACGTCGGGGTGGAGGGCGCGGCCCGGTCGAGCATGGCGTCGACCGCGCGCGCCAGCGTCCCGGGCAGCGGCTGAGGCAGCGGAACGCCGTCGCGAAGGGCCTGGTCCACGCGTCGGACCGGCAGGTGGAGCGGCGGCGCCAGGGTGGTAGCCGCCTCGCCGGCGGCCGCTTCGAGCAGCGTCGCGACCGCGGTGGTCGCTTCGGCGCGTTGCCGCGGGTTCCGAGGCGCCCGGTTGAGCACCGGCAGGAGCCGGTCGGCGGCGACGCCGTGGTCGAGCAGGTCGGCGAGCACGCGTACCAGCGCGAAGCAGCCCTTCATCGACCCTTCCCCCACCACGACGACGACGCCCGCGCGCTCGAGGGCGGCACGGGACATGGCGTGGCGGTCCTCGACGTCGACGGATCCGGTCTCGGCCTCGCCCTCGACGTCGGGTTCGATGTCGGCCACCACGACGTCGGCGAGCCGGGTGAGGCTGTCGAGCGCGGCCTCGAGCGCGCGCGGGCGCAACGTCACCCAGTGCCGGGCCCGCCGCAGTCCCAGCAACAACCGGTAGCCACGGACGGGCACCTCGAACGTCTGCGCCCGCACGTCCGCGGGTTCGGGGACGCCGGTCCGGTGGGCCTCGACGACCTCCTGGATCCCGGGGACCAGTGCCCGCGCGTCGTGGAGCATGGCCAGATCCGCGGCGCGACAGAGGTCGGCGAGCAACACGTCGCGGCGGCGACCGGGCGAGGCCTCGGCTGCCAGCCCCTGCGCGAGGGCGATCGCGACGGTCGATGCGCCCGTGCCGCCGGTCCCGGTCACGGCCACCAGGCAACCCGTCGGGTGGGCCGGGAGCACCGGCGTGGCGGCACGGACCTGCGTCCCCGCGGCGCTGACGGGACGGGACGTCGCCGCGAGCACCTCGAGCAACTCGTCGCGGGAGAACATCGGGGCGAGCACGGCGTCGGCGCCCAGACCGCGCCAGTCGCGGTGCGCCTCGACGGTGTCGACGACGAGCACCGCGCAGCCGGAGGCCGCCGCCGTGGCCACGAGGTCGCGGTCGAGGCCGGGCACGGCCGCGTCGACGAGCAACGCCGAGAACGTGCGGCCGGTGGCCAGGCGCGCCCGGACCTCGTCGGCCGACACGCATCGCACGAACTCGGCCGGCAGGGCGGCCGAGGTGGCCCACTGCCCCACCGTGCGGAACCAGTCGGCTCGCGCGCGGGCCAGGCCCAACAGGACGTAGCGCTCGCGCATCACGGCTGCCGTCCGTCGGCATCGGCGCGGTCGGGGTCCACGCCCTCGGCGCCGGGGCGGTAGGGCGTGGGCACGTCCCCGGCTGGCCGCTGCGGTGCTCGCGTCACGACCACGTCCGCCACGGCGACCGCGTGTGCGAGAGCCTGCACCTGCTGCTGATCTCGCAGCGCCACCGTCAGAACCCGTCGGTCGCTGCCGCCGAACCCGCTGCCGTCGCCGGCGTCGATGGCGACGAGCGGCACCCCGACCACCACGAAGGCCGTGTAGGCGGCGGTCCCACTGCCGTAGGTCGCCACCACGTCGACCGGTTCGCCGCGGCGAAGTTGTCCTGCCACGGCGTCCGCGGCCGCGATCGGGAACGACATCGCGTAACCGTCGGCGACCCCGCCGTCGTCGGCGATCACCGTGCGCGTGAGGAGGTCGCCACGGGTGAGCGGCGCGGTCAGGACACGGCCGACGAGCTGTTCACGTTGATCGAGCGTCACGCTGCGCTCGGCGACCGCGGGCGCGAGCTCCAGCGGGAGGTGGCCGAACAAGACGTCGAGGTTGTCCGCGTCGATCCGGGTGCCCGCATCGAGGTCGCGGCCGGCGACGAGATAGCGCGTGTCGGGGCCGGCCGTGGCGTGCAGGTGCGCCGCGAACACCCCGACCGCGGCGGCGGCCACCAGCAGGGCGCCGACGACGGCACGCCCACCGGGCAGTCCGCGCTGGCGACGAACGCGCCGGCGGACCCGGTTCCCGGACGTGGTCGACGGGTGTTCCGCCTCGAGCGTGTCGGCCATCGCGCCCCCCGTGTTCTGCAGATGCACGCTATGCACTCTCGATACCCCCGACGGGATCCTGCGTCTGTGCGCACAAGAGGTTGCGCAGCCCGCCCGGTTCGTGCTCTGACGGGCCTGGAGCCCGTCCACAGGGCCGCGCCACGGGGCAGGCGGAGCGGCCCCGGTGGCTCTACTCTCGGGAAACGGCGAAGGGGTACGAGGTGGCGCGTGACGAGGTCAACTGGTTGAGCACGCGCGAGGCCGCGCGTCAGCTCGGGATCACCACCCGGACCCTGTACCGCCTCATCGACAGCGGCCAGGTCCCGGCCTACAAGTTCGGGCGCGTGATCCGACTCAAGGAGTCCGAGGTCGACGCCTTCGTCGACCAGGCGCGTATCCAGCCCGGGGCGCTCGAGCACCTGTATGCCGACGGCGCGCCCGACGACGAGGAACTGTGACGCCCGCACCGGTCGTCAGCTGATCTGCACGGCGTCGATGGAAGCGGCCGGGAGATAGGCGACCAGGCGTTCGGGTCCGTCGAGCCGGACGGTCACCACGTCCTCGCCGATCCCCTGCACCTCGCCCCTCAGCGGATCGACGAGGTCACGGACGTACAGCACGACGGTTCCCCCGGACGCCGCCAGTTCGTCGATGGCGTCGTCGACGGTGGACGTCCCGGGGGCGGGACGATCGCCGGCGGCGGTCGGCGTGTGTCGGCCCGGTTCGACCCGCGCCGCGCGCACGGCTCCGAGGCGCACGAGCACGCGCCCCCCGCCCGCCAGTGCGAGCGCCACATGGTCACCGCCGAGTCCGACGAGCCGGCCACGCAGCGAGCGGCCACCTCGGATGGCGAGTGCGACGGGTTCCGCACGCTCGGCGAGATCACGTAGGGTGCCGAGCCAGGTCGCGAGCTCCACGGCGCGGTCGTGTCGCTCGCGGCGCTCGGCTCGGGCCCGCACCGCGGCGGCGTGGGCCGCGTCGTCGACGAGCCCCACGTAGGGGTCACCGCTGGTGCCGTCGTGCTCGACCGGCTCGGCCACGTGGGTCCTTTCGGGCGCCCGTCCCGGGCGGCAGCTCATCGGTCCGTCGCCACGGTTGGCAGCGCGAGCCGTTGGCCCGGAAAGATCAGGTCGGGGTTGTCCGGGTCGACGAGTCGATCACGGTTGTCGGCGATCAGCCGGTGCCAGTACACCACGACGTCGGCATCCGAGGGCGCCCCACCCGTCACGGCGCGAAGGCGGTCCGTGGCGATGCTCCAGAACGACTCGCCCGCGACGACCCGGTGTTCGGAGTCGGCCACCACGACCGGCCCGGTCGGCACGCCTGGATCGGTCGCCACGGCATCGGTCGGCACGACTGCATCGGTCGCCACGGCATCGGTCGGCACGACTGCATCGGTCGTCAGCTCGTGCTCAGGCGGCAGGGTCAACGGGACGGACTCGTCGACCTCGGTTCGCTGCAGCAATTGCAGCGGCACGGGCTCGGCACGGGCGGGTGCCGGGGCCGCTGCTCCGACCATCGCGGTGGCGAGCGAGAGCCCGACGGCCGACTGCAGGGCCTTTCGCAGGACCGGCACCGTCAGGACGTCCACGACCCGGACGAGGCGTACGGCACCCGACAGCCGGGCCAGCCCGCCGACGAGCGTCACGGCCAGCAGGTACCAGCCGAGTGCGAGCACGAGCAGCCGCAGGAGCGACATCGTCGCGACCGTCGGATCGGTCGCCGCCAACCAGGCGACGAACGCATCCGCGCGCCACGGCGGGGCGGCGAGCACGGCACCGGGCAGGTGGTGGAAGCCGAACACGACACCGGCCAGGACCGCGACCCAGGCGCTCCAGGCCGACGCACCCGACGCACCCGACGCGCCCGACGCGCCCGACGCCACACGTGCTCGCTGCATCGTTTCCTCCAGGCCGACCGCCCGAAACGGTAGGCGCGCCCAGCCACCGACTCCCCGCGCGTCCCGTCCGGGCTGTGGACCGTCAGAACGCGGCGAGCAGCGCCAACCCGGCCACGGCCAGTCCGACCACGACGGCGATGAGGGAGGCGGCCGTCCGCGGCAACCCGCGCGCAGGGCTCGGCGCGTCCAGCCATGCCCGACGACGAGCCCCCCGCAGCGATCCCTCGACGAAGGCGGCAAGCGCCATCCCACCGGCGACGACGCCGGCAACGGCGATCACCGCGGCCCCACGCACCGTGGCCAGTCTCGCCATCGCCAGCGCGGCGACGCACGCGGACAGGCCGGTGCGGGACCAGGCCAGCGCGGTGCGCTCGGCCTGCAGCCCTGGCCGGTCGAAGTCGTCGCTCATCGACCCGCGATCAGCAGTCCCAGGACCCCGAGCAGCGCCAACAGCAGCACCCCGGCGAGGACCACCACCGCACCGATCGCCGACGGCAGCGGTTCACCCCGGCGCATCGCCTGCTCGGCCCGGGCCCACTGCCGCCAGCCGGTGAGCGCCGTCGCGGCACCCGCCCCGAACGCCACGGCGGCGACCAGGTCGACCAGCCACAGCGGCTCGACGAGTTCGGCGAGTGCGATGACCGCGATGCCCGCGACGACCAGGCCGAGCGAGGTACGCAGCCACGCCAGCAGCGTGCGCTCGTTGGCGAGACTGAACCTCGGGTCCGGTTCGCTCCCGGCCCCGTACACCCGCCGCGGCCACCGCCGGTCCTCCACGCCCACCTCGTCGTGTTCGTCGCCGCCCGCCACGCTACCCGCGTCCACCGGCGGCCCCCCGCCGCCGGCTATTCGACGCTGCGGCCCTCGCGTGCGTCGGCCAGCCGCTGCCGCTCGACCGCGTCGGCCGGCCCGCCGGACGCCGCCGGCGAGACGACGCCCACCCCGTGGTCGCCCGTGAGACTGGCCGCGTCGTCGGGCACGGACGTGGCGGAGGCGTCGAAGTCGAACTTGATCTGTGCCAGCTGCTCGTGCTCGCCGGGGACCGGGATCGGGTACTCGCCGGTGAAGCAGGCCGTGCACAACCGCTCGCGCTGGTTCGGCGTGGCACCGATCAGCCCCTCGAGGCTGATGTAGTGCAGCGAGTCGGCGCCCACGAAGTCGCGGATGGCGTCGACGTCGAGGTCGGCGCCGATCAGCTCGGCGCGCGTGGCCATGTCGATGCCGTAGTAACAGGGGTGCGCGATCGGCGGGGAGGTGATGCGCAGGTGGACCTCGCGGGCGCCCGCGGCCCGCAGCATCGCCACCAGCTGTCGCGAGGTGTTGCCCCGCACGATCGAGTCGTCCACCACGACCAGGCGACGTCCCTCGACCACCTCGCGGACCGGTGAGAGCTTGAGCCGGATGCCGAGCTGACGCAGGGTCTGGGTCGGCTGGATGAAGGTCCGCCCGACGTAGCGGTTCTTCACCAGCCCGTCGGCGAACGGGAGCCCGGCCTCGGTGGCATAGCCGGCGGCAGCGTCGCGACCGGCCTCGGGGACGGGGATGACGATGTCGGCCTCGACCGGGGCCTCGCGGGCGAGCTGGCGCCCCATGCTGCGGCGCGCGAACAGCACGCTGCCGCCGTCCTGGCGGTGGTCCGGACGCGCGAGGTAGACCCACTCGAACAGGCAGTAGTTGGACTGCGGGGCGGCGAAGCGACGGCTGCGCAGGCCGTCGGCGTCGATGGTGACGATCTCGCCGGGCGCGACGTCGCGGACGTAGACCGCACCGACGATGTCCAGGCCGGCCGTCTCCGACGCGACGACCCAACCACCGTTCTGCAACCGGCCGATCTGCAGCGGCCGGACACCGTGCGGATCGCGGAAGGCGTGCAGCCGCTGTTGGTCCATCACGACGACCGAGTAGGCGCCGCGCAACCGGGGAGCGAGGTCGGCGATCGCCTCCTCGAGTCCGGGGGTCTGGCCGTCGCCGCGGCTGGCGGCGGCCGCCACCACGCCCGCCGCCAGCAGTCCGGCCATCACCTCGGAGTCGTTGGTGGGCGGGATGTCGAGTTCGCGCGCCAGTTCGGCCGTGTTGACCAGGTTGCCGTTGTGTCCGAGCGCCAGGCCGCCGCGGCGGACCGTCTCCTGGTACTGGGGCTGGGCGTTGACCCACGACGACGCCCCGGTCGTCGAGTACCGGCAGTGCCCGATGGCGAGGTGGCCCTGCAGTGCCGCCAGCGAGGTCTCGTTGAAGACCTGGTTCACCAGCCCCATGTCCTTGTGGACCACGATGCGGCGGCCGTCGGACACGGCGATGCCGGCCGACTCCTGGCCACGGTGCTGCAGCGCATAGAGCCCGAAGTAGGTCAGGGTGGCGACGTC
Organism: Egicoccus sp. AB-alg6-2; assembly: GCF_041821025.1. Taxonomy (NCBI): domain Bacteria; kingdom Bacillati; phylum Actinomycetota; class Nitriliruptoria; order Egicoccales; family Egicoccaceae; genus Egicoccus; species Egicoccus sp. AB-alg6-2. The sequence continues at coordinate 389,891 of NZ_JBGUAY010000006.1, forward strand.
CTCGCCCGGCGCGTAGATGCCGAAGACCCCGCACTCCTCGCGCGGGCCCTCGCCGTAGGCACTCAGGTCGACGTGGGCCGGCAGCGGCTCGGGAGCCTGCGGGCGCGGGGCGGCAGACGGTCGCTCATCGAAGGACACGGGCCGGGACTCCACGCGTACGGCAGGTCGGGAGCGTACCGACCGGGGCCGCCGCAGTAGCGTGTGGCGTCGATCCGTTGGCGACGGGACGGAGACGGGGCGTGGCGGGGGCGGACGAGGCAGGGGCAGCGGACCGGACGCGGGGCGTGGGGAACTCCTGGCCTGCGGCGGACGCGGACACGGTGGTGCCGCGCGAAGCGTTCCCGTCCACCGACGGGGCGGTGGCCGGCTTCGCGCGCTCCCTCGGATTGCCGGGCTACCTCGACATCCACGTGCACCTGCTGCCGCACGCCCTGCAGCGGGCGGTCTGGGACTTCTTCGACCGGCTCGAGGACCCGCCGTGGCCGGTCACCTACCGCGACGACGAGGCCCGCCGCCTCGCCACCCTCCGCGAGCTCGGCGTCGTCGCGCACACCGCGCTCGCCTACGGGCACCGGCCCGGTGTGGCGGCGTGGTGCAACCAGCACACGCTCGCCGCGGCCGACGCCCACGCCCAGGTGATCCCGACCTTCACCTTCTTCCCCGAGGACGGCGTCGGCGACGACGTCGGGCAGGCACTGCAGCGGGGCGGACGCATCGCCAAGGTGCACCTGCAGGTGGGCCGGTTCCACCCCGACGACCCGCGGCTCGACCCCGCCTGGGCGCAACTCGTCGAGGCGGACGTGCCGGCGCTCGTCCACGCCGGCGCCGGGTACGGCGTCGAGGGCGGCCACGAGGTCTGTGGACCGGACGGCATCCGCCGCCTGCTGCGACGGTTCCCGGGGCTCCGGCTGGTCGTCGCCCACCTCGGCGCACCCGACCTGCGCGCGTTCCTGGCGCTGGCCGAGGAGGCGCCTCAGATCCACCTCGACACCGCGATGATGTTGACCGACCCTCCCTACCTCGCCGCCGCCCCCCGCGACCTGTTGCCGCGCTATGCGGCCCTCGGTGAGCGGCTGCTGTTCGGCTCGGACTTCCCCACGATCCCGCATCCCTATGCCGCGCAGGTACGTGGGCTGGCCGCGCTCGAGTTGACCGTGCAGGGGCTGCGGGGGCTGTTGCACGACAACGCCGCCCGCCTGCTCGGGCTCCCCACGGCGGCGGACCGCATCGGCGACCCGGTCGCCGGGGTGCCCGTGTCCGGCGCCTCCCGTGGGGACGCCGGACACGAGCCGCCCCTCAGCGCGCCGTGATCATCACGGTCGCGACGACGCCGGCGTGGTCGGAGGGCCACAGCCCGGAGGGGGTCCGCAGCGCCGGGTCGACCCCGATCACCTCGACGTTCCGCGGCCGGATCCCGTCGCGGACGAGGATCAGGTCGATCCGGCTCCGCAACGGCTCCTCGCCCCGGAGGTCGGCGGGGTGGCAGCAGGTGAGACCGGGCTCACCCGGGCGCAGCGCGCTCCACACGTCGACGAACCCGCCGACCCCGGTCAACACCCCGTAGGCGCGTCCGCCCGCGTTGGCGTCGGAGTTGAAGTCGCCGACGAGGATCACGGGCAGGTCGGTGTCGAGCGCCCCGGCGAGCAACTCCCGCGCCTGCGCGACACGGACGACCTCGCCGGGGTCGAAGGCCTCGAAGTGGCTGTTGACGAACCGGAACTCCCGGTTGCGCACGCCCACGTCCACGTACTGCCAGCCGCGGTCGATGCGCAGCGCGGCATCCGGGCCGGCGCCGGGCAGCGGCAGGGTCAGCGCGGCGTCGAACACCCCGCTCGCCTCGTCGAGGATCCGGAGCTGCGCAGGCGGCACGTCGGTGCGCGCCAGGATCACGTCGCGGTCGAGCAGGGTGGCGTTGACGAAGCCGAGCGTCGGATCCATCGCGGGCAGCGTGCCCTCGAAGGCCGGCGCGACCGACACGGGCGCGTAGGACAGCCCACGGGCCGCCAGCGCGTCGAGGAGGATGTCGAGGAAGTCGACGGTGATCGAACCCCCGGCGCCCTGTGCGGTGAACCGGCTGACCTCCTGCAGGCCGATCAGCAGCGGCCGCTCCCGGGCGACCTCCTCGGCCAGGACCCGCGCACGTGCGGGGAAGTCCGACGCCAGGACGTTGGCCCACACCTGGCTGGCGGCGCCGATCAGTTGCTGCTGGTCGGCCGCGGCGAAGATCGGTCCGAGCTCCGAGCCGAGGTAGAGGTTGCGTGTCATCACCGTCACCGGTGGACCGCCGCGAGCGGCCGCCGCAGCGTCGGCACGCGCCTGCCCCTTGCCACCCCCGGCGGCCTCGGCCACCCCACCGGTCGCCAACAGCAGCAGCGCCACCAGGGTCACGGCCGCGGCCCGCAGCAGGCGCAGAGGCTGCGCCCGCTCCACCAACGTCGGAACTCCCATGTCGATCCCCTCCGATCCCGCCCGGCCGGTCGAGATGCCGCCGGGTAGCGACGATTCAAACCGTGCGGTCGGGCCCACGTCACCGGCCGGTCGAACGGTCGTTGGAGTGCTCGACCCGCCGACGCCGAGGTGACCCGTGCGTTTCGTCCGCCGCGTCCTGTCCGCCACGACCGCCGCGGTGACGCTCGCCGCGATCGCGCTACCGGCGGGCGCCGTCGCCGCGAGTGACGCGACCGCTCGTGGCGTGACCGCGGCCGTCCCCCAGGTCACCCACCACGTCATCGCCTCCTTCGACGGCACGCCGATCGAGGCCACCCTCTTCCTGCCCGCGACCGCTTCGCCCGCCGCGCCGGTCCCGCTGGTCCTGCGCACCCACGGCTGGGCGGGCAGCCGCGAGACACAGCCGGACGGGACGCTCGGCCGCCTGGTCGACGAGGGCTACGCCGTGCTGACCTGGGACAGCCGCGGATTCGGCTGCTCCGGCGGCGAGACACGCATCGACGACCCCGAGGTGGAGGGTCGTGACGTCTCGCGGCTCATCGACTGGGCGCTGGCCAACGCGCCGATCGCCACCGACCGCACCGGCGACCCGGTCGTCGGGATGACCGGCGGCTCCTACGCCGGCGGCATCCAGCTGTCGGCCGCGTCGGTCGACGACCGCATCGACGCGCTCGCCCCGGAGATCGCCTGGCACGACCTTCGCTACTCGCTGTACTCGGGCGAGGTCGTCAACCAGGGCTGGGTGGCGTTGCTGTACGGCGCCGGCACGGCGACCGGGACCGCGCTGGGCCTCGACCCGAACTGCCGCGCGCAGACGGCGGCCGCCATGGATCCGGCGATCCACCGCGGCGTGTCCGAGTTCACGACGACCGGCGGGGTCTCGGCCGAGACGCTGGACTTCTTCGCCAAGTCCAGCCTCGGGAGCTTCGGCGAGCGGCACCCGGTCACCGTTCCGACCCTGGTCGTGCAGGGCTCGGTCGACACGCTGTTCGACCTCACGGACGGCTACCGCATCTTCCGCCACGTCGCCGACCGCGGCGTCGACGCGCGTTTCGTCGCGTTCTGCGGCGGCCACGTCGCGTGCCCGTCGTCCTACGTCGACGCCGACGACCGCGCCTACCTCGACGACGCCCTGGTCGCGTGGTTCGCCAGGCACCTGCGCGGCCAGCACGTCGACACCGGCGCGCCGGTCAGCTATCGCACCAACGAGGGCGTCTGGCGCGACGTCGCCGACTTCGCCGGCACCGCGGCGCTGCCGCTGGACGGCGAGGCGGCGCAGCTGCCGGTCGTCCCGGTCGTCGACGTCCCAGAGGTCGACGACGTGGTGGGGCTGGTGGCGGACCTCCCGCCCGGCGGCATCCCAGCGCTGCCGTTCACCGCGGCCAGGCCGGCCAGCGACGGCGACCCCCGCGCCGCCAGGTTCGAGGTGGCACGGGCCGGCGACTTCGAACTGGTCGGGATTCCCCGGGTCCGGCTCGAGGTGTCGGGAACGCACGTGCCGCTCGAGACGGCGCTGGCCCCGTTGGGCGATCTCGCCCGCGAGCTCCCGGTGCGTAGGACCGGCGACCTGCTGGTCGGCACCGCCGGACCCCTCGGCTCGGCGACCGGGGGACTCGTCGGCGGCGCCGGCGGCGACGACGGGGCGCTCGGTGGCGTCGACGGCGCGGTCCACGTCTTCGTGAAGCTGATCCACCGGGAACGCGGCGAGGTCGTCAACCTGCAGGAGGGGGCGGTCCGGGTTCCCCTGTCGGCTACCGGCGTCACCGTGGACGTCCCGATGCCGGGCATGGCCTACACCATCCCCGCGGGCGACCACCTCGACGTCGAGGTGTCCACGGCCAGCCTTCTGCACACCACCGGCCGCACGCCGGCGTTGATCGACGTGCGGCTCACGGGCGTCGTCCCGACGACGCCACCCGCCGTGGACGAGGCCGCGGACGACCGTCGACCGGGACGCCCCGCCCTGCCACGTCCGCCGATCCGACGCTGAAGCACCGGACGACGGGGCGGCGTCGGGTGACGCGACCGCGTCCTGGCTCAGGCGTCCAGGGTCCGGCCGAGACCGTCGAGGAAGGCGTCCTCGAGGTCGTCGAGGGCGAGGTCGACCAGCCCCCGTACGCCCAGGCGCTCGCCGCCCACGGTGCCGATGTCGGTCAGCGGCACCTCGGCATCGCCGCACAGCTGCGCGAAGGCACGGACGTTGGTGCTGGCGACGGTGACCACGACCCGGCCCGGTGACTCGCTGAACAGCACCTGCGCCGGGTCGAGGCCGGTCCCCTCGATCGCGACGTCGACGCCGATCGCCCCGGCGACGCAGGACTCCGCCAGCGTGACGAGCAGCCCACCGGCCGACACGTCGTGGGCGGTCTGCAGCAGCCCCTGCCGGGCTGCGAGGGCGAGCACCTCGCCCATGGCGCCCTCGAGGTCGAGGTCGACCGGTGCGAGACGACCGCCCAGCGGGAGGTCCAGGAACCGTTGCAGTTCGCTCCCGGCCAGCCCGGGCACGGTCGGGCCGCCGAGCAGGAACACGATGTCGCCCTCGTCCTCGAACGCGAGCCCGACGGCGTCCTCGGCGTCCTCGAGCACGCCGAGCACCCCGACCACCGGCGTGGGGTGGATGGCACGGCCACGGGTCTCGTTGTACAGCGACACGTTGCCGCCGGTGACCGGGATGTCGAGCGCCTCGCACGCCTCACCCATCCCGGCGATCGACTCGGCGAGTTGCCACATGATCTCGGGACGCTCGGGGTTGCCGAAGTTGAGGCAGTTGGTGGTCCCCAGCGGTCGCGCCCCTGTGCACGCGACGTTGCGGAACGCCTCGGCGACGATGCGACGCGTGCCCTCGCGCGGGTCGAGCTCGCACCAGCGTCCGTTGCCGTCGGTGGCGCAGGCGACGGCCTTGCGGCTGTCGGGCAGCCGGACGACACCGGCGTCGGCCATGCCGGGACCGAAGACCGTGCCCGCAAGCACGTGCTGGTCGTACTGCTCGTACAGCCACCGCTTCGACGCGACGTTCGGCGAGCGCAGGAACTGCAGGGCGAACGTGGACAGGTCGTCGGGCAGCAGAACCTGCTCGGCGTCGATCGCGGCGTAGTCGTCGAGCCAGTCCGGGCGGGAGCGGGGGCGGTCGTAGGTCGGACCCTCGTCGGCGAGCGAGCGGGCCGGGAGGTCGGCGACCACCTCGCCACCGCGCCGGAGTACGAGGGCGTCACCCTCGACGACCTCGCCGATGACCGACGCCGGGACGCCCCACTTGGCCGCCAACGCCAGTACCTCGTCGACCCGATCCGGCGACACCAGGGCCAGCATCCGCTCCTGGGACTCCGAGCACAGGATCTCCCACGACGCCATGGACGGTTCGCGCAGGTGGACCGCGTCGAGGTCGACGTCCATGCCCATCGACGCCTTGGACGCCAGTTCGGCGGTCGAGCACGCGATGCCGGCCGCGCCCATGTCCTGGATGCCGGAGATGAGGTCGCGCTCGTACAGGTCGAGGCAGCACTCGATCAGCAGCTTCTCGGCGAACGGATCTCCGACCTGCACGTTGGGGCGCTTGTCGTCGAGGGCGTCGTCGAACTCCTGGCTGGCGAGCACCGAAGCGCCGCCGATGCCGTCGCGGCCGGTCGCCGACCCGAGGAGCACGGCCACGTCGCCGGCCTGTTCCGCCCGTGCGAGCTGCAGCCGGTCGCGGTGCAGCACCCCGATCGCGAGCACGTTCACGAGCGGGTTGCCGGCGTAGGTGTCGTCGAACACCGTCTCACCGCCGATGTTGGGCACGCCGACGCAGTTGCCGTAGCCGCCGACCCCCCGCACGACGCCGTCGACGAGGTGGCGCTGGAACAGCTCGACCGGGCGGGTGCGGCCGGTTCCGTCGGTCCAGCCACCGGGGTCGCCGAAGCGCAGCGGGTCCATCACCGCGATCGGACGGGCGCCCATGGTGAAGATGTCGCGCAGGATGCCGCCGACGCCGGTCGCGGCCCCCTGGTAGGGCTCGACGTAGCTCGGATGGTTGTGCGACTCGATCTTGAAGGTGACGGCGAGGCCGTCGCCGACGTCGACGACACCGGCGTTCTCGCCCGGGCCGACCAGGACCTGTGGCCCGTCGGTCGGCAGGTGCTTCAGGTGGATCTTCGACGACTTGTAGGAGCAGTGCTCCGACCACATCACCGAATACATGCCGAGCTCGGACACGGTGGGCGTGCGCCCGAGCGTCTCCACGATCCGGTCGTACTCGTCGCCGCGCAGACCGAGTTCGTGGCCCAGTTCGCGGGCGCGCTCGGGCGTGAGCGTCTCGTCCGCGGGGAACGTCGTTGGCTCGGGCACGGTGCGCCTTGTCGACGAAGGTGAAGCCGTCGCCGAGCCTAATCGGTGGTCCCGATACCCTCGATCCACCACCCCTGCGGACATCGAGATCGCACACATGGACGCGCTCAACACGCTGCGTGCCATCCTCGTCGGCTGCGCCTTCGTCGCCGCGCTGCTGCTCGCCTTCAGCGGTCAGTGGATCCCGGCGGCCGTGCTGTTCGCCGGCATCGCCGCACACTTCGGACTGTGGGCGTGGCTGCGGGCGCAGAAGCGCCGCGAGACCGAGCAGGGCATCCGCGACCTCACCACCTGACCATGTCGCGTCAGCCGCGCCGTGTCGCGGCTCGCCCGCAGCGGTGCGGCACTGCCGCGACAACGACGCCCCCACGCGACATGCCAACGGACGCGCCGCGCGCCGGCGGTGACGGTTCGCAAGGCGCCCGCGCCGGGTACCGGGCCAGGGGTACCAGGAACCGCCGGCGGCGAGGTACGGGCGGGGTTGCCGGCGGTGACGGTTCGGACGCGCCCGCGCCGGGTACCGGGCCAGGGGTACCAGGAACCGCCGGCGGAGCTGTCAGAAGATGGAGAGCTCGAGGCGCTCGGCGAGTTCGTGCAGGGCGACGTGGCCGGCGCGGGAGTTGCCCGAGGAGTCCAGCGGCGGTGACCACACCGTGATGCCGTAGCGGTCCGGCGCGAGCGCCATGATCGCGCCGGCGACCCCCGACTTGCACGGCAGGCCGACGTCGAAGGCGAACTCCCCGGCCGCGTCGTAGGTCCCGGTGGTGAGCATGATCGCGGCGACGCGGCGCGCCAGTGGCGGGCGCAGGATCTGCTTACCGGTGGCGGGGTCGACGCCGTCGTTGGCCAGGAAGCGCGACGCCCGCGCCAGCTGGCGGGCGGTCATCTGTACGGCGCACTGGTGGGCGTACGCGTCGATGACCTCGTCGACGGTGTGGTGCAGGTTGTCGAACGACTGCATCAGGTAGGCGATGGCGCGGTTGCGGCCGCTGGTGCCCTCCTCGGCGTCGGCGACCCGCTCGTCGATGGTGACCTCCTCGCCTGCGAGCTCGCTGACGAGCGCCTTCATCTCCTCGCGTGGGTTCTCGCAGTGCCCGAGCAGCACGTCGTCGACCACCAGGGCGCCGGCGTTGATCATCGGATTGCGCGGGATGCCCTTCTCCCGCTCGAGCTGGATCAGCGAGTTGAACGGGTCGCCGGACGGTTCCACGCCCACCCGGTCCCACAGTTCCTTCTTCACCCCTTCGGCCCGGTCGGCCTTCTGCATGGCGAGCACGAGCGAGAAGACCTTCGAGATCGACTGGATCGCGAACGGGCGGTCGACGTCGCCGACGACGTACTCGGTGCCGTCCATGTCGACCATGGCGAGCCCGAAGCAGTCGGGGTCCTCGTCGCGCAACGCCGGGATGTAGTCGGCGAGCTCGCCCTGTCGCGCCGTCGGGCGGGCGACCTCGGCCACCTCCTCGAGGAGTGCGTCGAGGTCCTGGGCGGTGTCTGACGCGGTCATGACGGCTTCCTGGCAGGTCGGCGCGGGATGCCGATCATGCTGGCAGGGCTGGCCGATGGGCTCGCGGGGCGGGTGACGCCTTCCGGACAGGTCGAGACGCCGACGGGACGCGTCAGACGCTGGTGGCGGCCCGTTCGATCACGCTGCGGAAGAAGCCCTGGCCGTCGCTGCCGCCGATGAGGGCGGGGTCGACGGCGTGCTCGGGGTGCGGCATGAGCCCGACGACGTTGCGGCCCTCGTTCGTGATGCCGGCGATGTCGCGCAGCGATCCGTTGGGGTTGCGGCCCGCGGCGTAGCGCAGGACGACGCGTCCCTCGGCCTCGAGCCGGTCGAGTGTGGCCTCGTCCGCGTAGTAGCGGCCCTCACCGTGCTTGGCGGGGACGACCAGGACCTCGCCGGGCCGGTAGTCGGCGGTCCAGGCGGTGTCGGCCGTCTCGACCACGAGGGGGACGTCACGGCACACGAAGCGCAGGTGCTCGTTGCGCAGGAGTGCGCCTGGCAGCAGACCCGCCTCGCACAACACCTGGAAGCCGTTGCAGATGCCGAGCACGGGGCCGCCCTGCGCCGCGAAGTCCGCGATGGCGGCCATGACCGGAGCCCGGTGCGCCACCGCCCCGCACCGCAGGTAGTCGCCGTAGCTGAAGCCGCCGGGGAGCACGACCGCGTCCACGCCCTTGACGTCGGCGTCGTCGTGCCACAGGGCCACGCCTTCGCCACCGCACATCTCGACGGCACGCACGGCGTCGCGATCGTCGAGCGAACCCGGGAAGGTCACCACACCCACGCGCATCGGCGTCTCCTGCCACATCAGCGGGCGGCCACGGTACCGCTCGACCCCAGACGATCCGGCGCCCGGCTTCAGCGTGGCCAGCCGGCGTCGACCAGTTCCTGCAGCGGGTCGGGCGCGGCGAGCAGTTCGTCGACGTCGAGGCAGCCGCGCGGGCGCAGGTCCCCGGGGAGCTCGGCGCACGCCCGTTGCTGCAGCCGGGCGGCCTGCAGCTCGCGCTCGGCCGGGATCGGCGCCCCCGGGAAGCCCGGCGTCCCGAGCAGCACCAGCTGGTGCAGCAGCGCGGGCGCCGCCGCGGTCGCGTCCTCGAACTGGAAGATCGCGTTGAGCTCGATGACGAGGCGGCCGTCCTCGAGGCGGGCGGAGGACTCCACCCCGGAGAACTCGAAGGCGGCGATACGCACCCACCCGTCGCTGCGTGCCCAGGCGCGGAGCCCGTCCACCGCCTCGTCGTAGCCACCGCCGGCGATCATCGCGCAGGCGCCCTGCATGGCGCGTCGGGCCGCGGCGCGCGAGCCCTCGTCCCCGATGATCTGGCCGCCCTGGAAGCAGGCGGGGCCCTGCTCGAGCTCGTCGGTCGGGCTGAACTGTGCCTGCCCGCGTTCGATGGTCACCTCGGTGCCGCCGGGCGGCCGGCGTTCCGCGGCGGTGAGCTCCTCGCGCCCGATGGTGGCCGTCGCGGCCCAGATGGTGACGCCGATCGCCACGGGGACGAGCAGCAGCATCGCGAGCACGAACCAGCGGTGCAGGACCGGCTCGCCGGTCGGCAGCGTCGGCAGGCCGTCACCCGCCAGTGGCGGGAGCGGCGGGACGGCACGGCCCTCGGGGGCGTCCTGGCTCACGGTCGACCTCGGACGGCGTCAGGCGTCGGCGCGCTCGTCGTCGCCGATGACGCGCCAGGTGTAGGTCTCGATCACCGGATTGGTGAGGAAGTCGGCACACATGCGCTGCACCAGGTCGGGCAGGTCCGCCTCGGGCGCGTCGACGTCGAGCTCGAGGTGCTTGCCGACCCGCACGTCGGCGACGCCGGTGAACCCGAGCCCCGGCAGCGCGCGTTCGACGGCGCGCCCCTGGGGATCGAGGATCTCGCGCTTGAGCAGGACGTCGATGGCGACGCGGGGCATGGAGCTCTCCGAGCGGCGGCGAGGGAAGGCGCGTCGTGGCGCACGCGCCCGAGACTAGCCGCCGGGCCGGCGCCGCCCGGCGGTCGGCAGGGCGGCACCGCCCGGCGGTCGGCAGGGCGGCACGCGACTCAACCGGTTCGTCGCGGCGAGCGCGCCGTCAGGGCGACAGCGCACGCAACACGGCGGTTCCCGTGTCCCCGCCGCGCCGCTGGCTACCGTCCCCGCCGCCATGACCCGTCGCCGCAACCCCGCCACCCTCGCCAGCGTGCTCATCGCCGGCGCCGCTGCGGCGATCCTCGCGGTGGCGCTGCAGGCCGGGCCGGACGCCGGCGAGCTGCCACCCGTCGACGAGGCCGCGGCCACGGCGAGCCCCGAGCCGACCACGGCCCCACCAGCCGAGCCCGAACCCGAACCTGAGCCCGAACCGGAGGAGCCGATCGAGGCCGTCCTCGGCGAGGTCACGGTCGAGGACCTGTCGGTGACGGGCACGGGACTCTACGGGCGCGGCTCGGGTGGTGACGCCGCCGTGCCCGTCGACGAGGCGGCGGTGGCGAGCTTCCGCGACGCGATGGTCGCCGTGGTCGACGCGCACCTGCTCGACCAGCAGCTCGGCGGTGTGGGCACCATCGACGCGGCGGCCCTGGTGGGCTCGGGCGAGGCGCTGCGCTTCCTCGGGCCCGAGCAGCGGCTGACCAGCGCCGACTACACGGTCCGGATCGGCGCCCGGGGCGGCCCCGAGTGGGGACGGGTCACGCTCGCGCTGCAACGCAAGGACGGCACCGCCGCCGTGGCCCAGCTGGTGTTCGCCCCCGGTGAACCCCCGATCCTGCTGGCGGCCCGCAAGTGACCGGCCGGGGTCTGCACCGGCTGTTCGTGGCTGCCCTCGTGGCGGGGCTGCTGTTCGGCGGCAGTGCCGTCGCACTCGACCGCTACGCGCTGCCCGCAGGGGACGGCGAGGTGCTGACGCTGCTGCTGCTCGGCTCGGACGAGGGCCCACCGCGCAGCGCCGACCCGTTCCGCGGGCGGGCGGACGGGTTCCAGATCCTGTTCGTCAGCGGCGATCGGCAGCACGCGACCTTCGTCTCGGTCCCCCGTGACGCCTGGGTGCCGGTCGCGGGCCGAGGCAACGGGCGCATCAACAACTGTCTCCTCGGCGGCGGCGAGCGCTGCATGGCCACGGTCGAGAACGAGTTCGGCATCGAGGTCGACGGCTACCTCGTCACCTCGATGGATGCGTTCAAGGCCGCGGTCAACGCCTTCGGCGGCTTGACCGTCGACGTCGCGACCCCGGTGAGCCAGGGCGGCGCGAGCATCACCAGTGCCGGCGTGCAGCAGCTGACGGGCAGCCAGGCGCTGACCTACGGCCGGGACCGCAAGACCCGTGCCGGCGGCGACCTCACCCGCTCGCGGGCGCAGGCCGAACTGCTCGCCGTCGGGCACCGGCAGCTGGTCGCCGAGGCCTCCCCCGACCGGGTCCTCGACGTCGTCTCGATCCTGCGCCGGCACACGGTCACGGACCTGTCCGGGCCGCAGCTCGCGCGGCTGGGGTTCGAGGCGCTGCAGCTGCCGCCGGACAACGTGCAGCGGGTCGTCGCCGAGGGCGACAACGCATTCGTCGGCGAGGCGGCGGTCGTGCGTCTGCGCGCCTCGGCGTACCAGGTGATCCGCGACGCCGCGGACGACGCGCGCGTCGGCTGAAGGAGCGCGAGGCACGCCTGCGCTCAGGCGGCCGCGGCCTCCGAAGGTGGCTCGACGGTGCGGGCCGCCCGCGCGTAGAGCGCGGCCACACCCGCGGCCCAACACCCGAAGACCAGCCACGGCACCGCCGCGAACGCCGGTTGCTGGGACAGTTGGTAGAGCGCGCCCCCGCCGATGTTGCCGACCACCCCGCCGACGGCCAGCGCCAGGCCGTTGACGCCGAAGAACGACGCCATCCGGTCGGGGTCGGCGAAGCGCGACACGAGGTTGTTCATCATCGGCTGGCACAGCACCTGGCCGAGCGTGAAGACCACGACCCCGACGTAGAGCGCGGCGGCGACGGGCGCGAACCCGATCGCCAGCAGTCCCCCACCGAGCAGCAGGGTGCCGATGGCCATGACGTGGAAGGCGTGCAGCCGCTGGCTGGCGATCCGCGACAACGGCACCAGCGTGAGCACCATCACGATCGCGCCGACGGCGTACACGCGTCCGAGCTGTGACGCGTCGGCCAGCAGCTCGCCGGCGCGGACCGGCACGGCGAGGTAGAGCTGACTCACCAGCGCCCAGGCACCGCCGGTCACCCAGGTGAAGTGCAGGAAGGTGCGGTTGCTGGCGACCTCGCGCAACGCGACCACGAAGGAACGCGCCACCTGCTCGTCACGCCGCAGAGCGGGCAGCCCGAACCAGGTCAGGACCGAGGTGGCGGCGAACAGGCCGGCGGAGACGAAGCACACCCAGCGGAAGTCGTAGGTGAGCAGGAGGCCGCCGACGACGGGGCCGAGGATGAAGCCGCCGTTGGAGAGCAGTTCACGCACCGAGTAGATCGTCACCCGGTCGCGGGTCGCGGTCAGCACGGCGTAGGTCGCGTAGCTGGCGGGATGGAACAGCGAGCCCCCGAACCCGGCCAGCACGGAACCGACCAGGAACACCGGCACGCTGTCGGCGATGCCGAACAGGCCGAAGCCGGCCGCACGGATCAGGACCCCGGCACAGATCGCGTTGCGGTAGCCGATCCGGTCGGCCAGGGCGCCCGACCAGACCATCATCCCCTGCTGACTGAAGCTGCGAACGGCGGCGATGACACCGACCACCGTGGCCGACAGCGCCACGTTCTCGAGCAGGTGGTAGGCGAACAGCGGGATCAGCAGGTAGAAGCCGACGGCCATCACGAACGTGTCGGCGAACATGACCCAGAACGGCAGCGGCAGACCTCGCAGTCGCTGCCAGGTCGCCTCGAGGCGCTCGCGTCTGCTGGCGCTCACGCCGACTCGGCGCGGTCGAGGGCGCGCAGCGACAGGGTCACGACCACGGCCGCGCTCAGGAACGGCAGGAAGGTCCAGAAGACCACCAGCACGCCGACGAGCAGGACGGTCAGCACGGCCAGCACGACCGTCACCGGGGCCTGGCGGACCGCCGCCGTCGCTGCCATGGCCAGCACCACCCGCAGCGGCAGGTCGTGGTGCCGGGCCAGCACCGGCACCAGCCACAGGTTGACCGCCAGCCAGACCAGGCCGAGGGCGCCGGTGCCGCCGAGCAGCACCGTCGCGACGCCCGGCGGACGGGTCGACAGGAACAGCGCGTTGAGCGCGAGCATCAGGCCGAGGGTCCCGCTGACGACACCCAGCGGCAGCGTCCGCCGCCACGTCAGCCGCCAGCCCTCGAGGACGTTGCGCACCATCCGGTCGTCGCCGTCACCGAACCAGCGGTCGATGCCGTACGCCAGGGCCACGGCGGCGCTCAACCAGGTGACCACCGGCAGGACGAGGACGAACCAGACCAGGTTGCCGACGACGAGGTTGACCGGGTGCTCGAGCCACCCGAGCATCCTGGTCTCCCAGCGTTCGCCCTTCATGGGCGCAGCATCGCCCACTAGCGGGTCCATTCCACGCAGTGCTGACCGGCGGGCACCGAGAGGCGGATCCGGCCCTCGGCTTCGGCCGACACCCGCACCGTCCCGGGCCGCACGCTGACCGGGGGATCGGCGGTCAGGGTCACCTCGACGTCGTCGGCGGTGGTGACCTCGACCCGCACCCCGAAGTCGTCCCAGGTCACGAACACGCTGGCGGTGTCCGCGGCGGCCACCTCACGGTCGCCGGCACGGGCGCCGGTCCCCTGCGCGAACCCGAGGATCTCGCGCGAGCCGGTGTGAGCGGTCACGGCCGCCTCGGCGTCCGCGTGCAGCGTCCCGGCGGTGGCCCCGCCGGTGGCCTCGAAGAGCACCACCTCGACGTCGTCGTCGCGCTCGATGCGCACCGCCCGTCCCTGGTCGGCGGGAACGTCGGTGACGACCGACTGTCGAGGGTCGTGGTCGTCGCGCGGGTCGAGGACCGTCAGGAACGTGGCCTGGCGCGCCGGGCCGGCATGCACCCGCAGCGTCTGCTGCACCCGGCGGATCTCGAGGCTCGGGGTGCTCGCGGTCGGGTTGGCGAAGATCTCGGTCTCGTCGATCTCGGTGTGGAGCGTCTCGGGCAGCACGTGATGGACGTCGAGCCGCGCCTTGGCCTTGCGGATGCGGTGCAGGCGGTCGGCCACCTCGGTGGCGGGGTGGTCGCTGTGCAGGAGCCAGGTCCAGGTGCGGTCCTCGTCCGCGCCCAGCCGGTCCAGCAGGATCGTGTGGCCCAGCGGGCTGAACCACAGGTGCCGGTCGACCTGCGTCACCGACAGTTGCGGGTCGTACATGGCGGCGGACTCGCCGACCGCGTGCACGTAGCCGGCCCCGGCGGCGTGTGACCGGATCCTGGCCTGGTGCTCGTAGGGCAGCTGCTTGTAGACGTGGTAGCGGTCCTCGTTGACGAACCCCTGTCCGTCGACGAGCACGAGGTTGTGGTTGGCCGCGCGCTTGCGGTTGGCGTAGCCGTCGTCGATGGCCAGGAACGCGTCGCGGCTGATCAGCACGAAGGCGTTGGCGTCGGGGTGGTGGTGACCGGCGTTGAGGGTCTCCCACTGCTGTTCCTGCCGGAACCGCTCCGCCCGCTCCCAGGCCTTGTGCCCGCCGCCGGGGCTGGCCTTGAACGACACCATCGTGGCGTCGGCGTCCCAGCCGCTCCGGGCGACCACGAGGCCGAGGTCGGGGAAGTAGCGCTGGGTGGGGAGCTCGCGCAGGTCCTGCTCGGGCACGGTGGGGTCGTACCAGAGCAGTTCCTGGAACGCCTCGGGCATGACGCCTGGCTTGACGCCGGACTCGTAGGCCTCGCGCCAGAAGCCACGTTCGGCGACCTGGCGGGCCAGCCACTGGGCCTGGGGCAGGCGGTACTTGCGCGCGAGCAGGTAGTAGAACGCCACGGAGTGGCCGCTGCGGCGGTCGTGGCAGTCACCGTGGTTGACGATCTCCTCGAGGTTGGGAGCCGCCTGGTAGAGCCGGTACCAGAACGTCTCACGCAGGTAGGGGCTGTCGGGGAACAGGTCGGTGCCCGTCGCCTGCTCGAGGACGTCGAGGTAGGTCGCGATCCAGGGCACCCCGTAGCGCCAGTACACGACGCCCTCGCAGTTGGACCCGTCCTCGGGCAGCAGTTCGAGCACGGCACGGAAGTTCTCCTCGGCCCGCTTGGTCCACTCGCGCGCCTCGGGATGCCGGTCCTGCAGCGCATAGCCCGCCGTGGCCAACCCCGCGTAACAGATCCAGTTGTGGTTCTGCCAGTAGGAGCTCGACCACCAGCCGCCCTCGGACTCGACGGCGAAGTCGTACAGCCGCTGCCCCTGCAGGAGCAGCTTCTCCTCGAGTTCGTCGCGCTCGGACGTGGGGAGCCGGTCCCCGATCCAGCTGTAGGCCAGGCTGAGGCCGTAGGACAGCCAGCCGGCGTCGAGGTCGTGGTCGGGCATGTGCGCCTTGCCCCAGTGGGGGTAGCGCGCCGCGGTGAAGATCCACCGCCTGGCCTCGTCGAGGTAGTGGTCCTGGTCGGTGAGCAGGTGCAGCAACGACAGGTTCGCCGCGGCGGGCCCGAAGAACGTGATGCTGGCGGTGGGGTGCTCGGCGGGCGGCTGCTGGTGGCGGTACCAGTCGGCCTGCTCGTACAGGCGGCGGAACTGCGGCGCCCGCACGTCGGCGACCTCGTGGCGCAACTGCTCGAGGCGCTGGCCGGGCAGCAGCAGACGGGAGCGGTCGGGCTGGGTCATCGGTTCACCACCAGGGTCGGGCGCAGCGAGGCGTCGCCGCGCTCCTTCGAATAGCTGTCCACGTTCACGTTCTGTCCTGACGGGTCACCGACCACGAGGGTGAGCGCGCCGCCATCAGCGGCTCGCACGGCGTCGGTCACGTCGATCCGGAACCGCTGCACGTCCTCGGGCGGGCCGGACATCGTGAACGTGCCGACGCGGCTGTCGGGTGTCAGGGTCGTCACCGTCGCGGTGTCCCACGTCAGCGTGTCCTCGGACCAGCCCGCGTCGCCGACGGCGTGCACCTCGAAGGTGAACGGCGGCGAGGTCGTGGTGGTCTCGTTGATCTTGGCCGACAGTTCGAGGTGGGCGCGCCCGACCTGCGCCGACTCGTCGACCTCGAAGCGGTACCAGACCAGCCGCTGGATCGACCCGCTGCTGTTCTGCTTCCACTTCAGCAGCGTCGCGGCGCCGGCGGTCGCGTCGGGAGCGCCGTTGTCGATCATGGTGTCGTCGGTCGGCAGCAGCACCTCGGCGGTCGGGTCCGGCTCGGGTTCGGGGTCGGGAGCCGGCGCTTCGGTGATCCGGACGTCCTCGCCGTTGCCCCGGATCACGTTGTCCGCGATCGTGAGGTCCTCGCCGGCGGCGACCCACAGTCCACCGGTGTTGCCGGTGATGCGGTTGCCGGTGATGGTGACGTCGGTGGGGATGCCCGCCCCGACGTCGTCGGCGTTGCGGTCGCCGGGATCGACGGCCAGGCGGATGCCCCAGAAGCCGGGAGCCCGGTTGCCGCTGATGGTGTTGTCGCGCACGACCGTGCCCGGGGCGTTGAGGACGAGGATGCCGTCGGCGCGGTCGGGGCGCGAGGTCGCCGTGATCGTGTTGCGTTCGATCAGCGTGTCCGGCGAGCCCATGTGGACCTTGATGCCCTCGCGGTTGCCGCTGATGGTGTTGCGGTGGATCCAGTTGCCGGGACCGGCCGCGTCGTGGTTGGACGGCGGGCTACCCCCGGTGTTGCCGAGTGCGATCGCGGCGGCAGCGCCGTCGCGGATGTCGTTGCCGCGGATCTCGTTGAGGTACTCGTCCTCGCCGTGCAGGTCGATCGCGTCGAGGACGATCTCGGTGAACACGTTGTCGGCGACCAGGTTGTTGTGGGTGAAGAACTGCAGCAGGACGCCGTGGCGGAGGTGCGGGCCGACGAAAGTCGAGTTGCGGACCACGTTGTGCCGGCTGTCGTTGGGGAACCCGAGCCGGTCGGTCTTCGCGATCCCCTGGATCGAAACGCCGTAGCCCTGTCCCCCGCCACCGACGCCGGTGGCGTCGCGGAAGGTGGCGCGCTCGACGACGACGTCGCGGCTGTTCTCGACGCGGACACCCATCCGCTCGAAGCGCTCGACCACCACGTCGGTGATGAGGATCCGCTCGCTGGGCCGCGACGCGGCGTCGGTCAGGAAGATGCCGTACTGCGGCCCGCCGCCGGCGTCGTCGGCCTGGTGGTCGGTGGAGAACGGCCCGTTGAAGGTGGAGGTGACGGTCACACCGCTCACCTCGACGTCGGCGACGCCGTAACCGCGCAGGACCTTGCCGGCGCCGTCACCCGACGACAGGTGCGAGCGCAGGATCGTCTCTCCGGCGCCCGCACCGCGCAGGGACACGCCGCTGCGGAGGGCGAGGTTCGCCGAGCGGTCGCTCGGCATGGTGGACACCAGGTCGTAGGTGCCGGCCGGCAGGACGACCTCGTCACCGGCCACGGCGGCCTCGAGCGCCGCGCGCAGGGCGGGCGCGTCGTCACCGCCGTCGTCGGCCGGGTCGGCACCGAAGTCGGTGACGTCGAGGGTGCGACCCGTGGTCGGGGCGGGGGCGAGAATCGGTCGTGGGCTCCCGTCGGGCTCGGTCAGTCCCGGTGCGGTGTAGGGCTCGGCGTCGGGATCGGGCTGCGGGGCATTGCCGGCCAGCTCCTCGACGACCGCGCCGTCGGGGTGGGGCGCGTACACGCGCGCCTCCGTGACGCTGTTCCACCCGCTGGCGGTGTTGCCGTACCCGAGGTAGCGGACGTAGCGCGCGTCGACGCCGTCCCGCGGGTCGACGCCGTCGAGCGCAACGGCTTCGAGGTCGACCGAGGTGCCCGAGGAAGCACGGTCGTCGGCGAGCACCTCCCAGGCGCTGCCGTCCGAGGACACCGCGATGCCGAACAGCGCCTGGCGCTGGTCGCCCTGGTGCCAGGCGACGCCGAGGTAGCCGACCCGCTGGACCGATCCGAGGTCGAGCGTGAGGTGTTCGGGGTCGTCGACGTCGAGGGTCTGCGCCGACCATCGCGTGGCGAGATCGCCGTCCAGCACGTTCTCGGGGATGTTGCCGTCGCTGGAGGTGGCGGTCACCTCGACGACGTCGAGCGGGCGGGGCGGCTCGTCGGCCGCGGCCGCCATGCCGGCGAGCGGCAGGACCGCGAGCAGGGCGGCGAGCAGGATGGTGACGGCACGGACGGTGGGGCGGCGCATCGAACGGCTTTCCGTCGGGTCGGTCGGCGGGCGGTGCTCAGAGCGATTGGCGGTGGATCCCCGAGGTGGTGCGGATCACGGCGTGGCCGTCCTCGACGGCGAGCCCGAGGACGTCGGGTCCGCTCGCACCGTCGGGCCGCCACAAGGTGACGAACCGTGCCCCATCGCCCTGGATGGTCCAGTCGACGCCGGTCACGGTCCGGGCGGGGTCGTCGGCGGGGCCGGGCAACGGCACCGGGCGGACGGCGGCGGCCTGCTCGGCGACGTGCCAGGTGGTGAGGTCCCCGGCGGGGTCGTGCCAGGTCAGAACGAACGCGCCGTCACGACCGGCGCGGATCGTGACCGGGACGGCGGGGCGGAACTGCAACGTCAGGTCGTGTTCGTCGTCGGCCGCGAGGGTGACGACGTCGAGCAGCCAGCCGTCGACGAGGTGCAGGGTCCGCCGCGCGGTGACGCCGGGATAGGCGTCGTCGGCGGTGGCGGACACCGTCGAGTGCCCGTCGCGTACGTCGAACTGTTCGAGACGACCGGTACAGGGCTGTTGGTCGCGGCCGTCGACGCAGAAGGTCGGATGTGCCCGCGTGCTCGCGTAGTGCTGGCGCAGCGCGCTGGCATAGGGGGTGATGCCCGCATCGGGCTGCCACGCGGCCTCGGACTCGACGTACAGCGACAGCTTGTCGAGGTGACCGTGCGAGCCGCCGTGCGGGCCGTGGTCGAGCAGGACGCGCCATGCGCCCCGGGGGGCCCGCAGAACCGTGTAGCCGACCTCGGCGAACAGGTCGCACGAGCCGCCACCGGCCAGCCCGGTCGGTGCCGTCGGACGCCCTTCGAGCCAGCCGCCCAGTCGTTGGTCCAACCGGTCGTCGCGGTCACCCAGCGAGGCCCGCGCGGCGGTCGCGACCGCGTCGATGCCTTCCGGCGCCACCAGCTGGCGGCCGATCGCGACCACCTCGAGGACCTCCTGGTCGGACACGTCGCGGCGGTACGGGCTGTCGTGCAGCGCCGGCAGCCTGCCGCCCGGCGCCGCGACCGCGGGCAGCACGGCCAACATCTGGCCGAGCCGGTCGCGGACCGGTGGCGGCAGGGCGTTGGCCCGCAGCCCGCGCAGGCTGAGCAGGTACGCCCGGAGCACGAACACGTGGTAGTAGGTCGCGCCCTCCCACTCCCAGCCGTCCGGACCGGTCGCGGCCAGGACGTGCGCGAACTGACCGTGCTCGCCGGTCAGCCACGGCGCCCGCCGTTCGTCGCCACCCTGCAGCCAGGCCGCGACGGCGCCGGCCGCGTTGAGCCAGGCGGTGTAGTTGTTGGGGAAGTCGTCGCGCTCGCCGACCAGGACCGCGCGGGCCTCGGTGACGTTGGCCGACACCGCGGCCGCGAACACGCCGATCCGGGCGTCGAGGTCGGGGTCGGTGAGCCCGGCCGCCCGCAGCGTCCACAGGCCGTGGCCGACGTTGGTGGCCCAGATCGCCTCGGTGAGGGCCTGGTGGAACAGCTTCCCCCGCAGCATCCAGGGCGCGGCGGCGTCGTTCCAGTCGCCCGTGCCGGCCGCGTCGTGCAGCGACAGCAGACGGCCGGCCACCTCGTGTGCCTCGGCGACGGGTGCCTCCCCGACCGCGGCCGCGTGCGCGAGGGTGCGCAGCCGCCTCGCCTCGGCCTGGTAGCGGTAGACGAGGGCGGCGCTGTCGTAGGGTTCGCCGTCGAGCACGCAACCGTGCGGGCAGTGGTGCTCCCCGGTCTCGGCGGTGGGCTCGCACAGTTCGGCGTGGTGGACCGGGCACACGTAGGCGTGCCACCACCCGCCGCGGCGCGGCAGCGACCCGCCGCGGCCGTCCGCCACGCCCGGACGGTCGCTGGAGGAACGCTCCTCCAGCGACGTGTGGCCGGTCGCGGTGGTCATGGCGTCGCTCACTTCATCAGGAGGCCGCCGTTGACCTCCAGGACCTGCCCGGTCACGTAGTCGGCCAGGGGCGAGACGAGGTAGAGCACGGCGCCCGCGACGTCGACGGGCGTGCCCTCACGCTGCAACGGGACCCCGGCGACGATGCCCTTGCGCGCCTCGTCGGGGGTGAAGGTGTCGTGGAAGGCGGTCTGCCCGATGAAACCGGGCGCCAGGGCGTTGACGGTGATGCCGTCGGCGGCCAGCTCCTTCGCCAGGCCCCGGGTGAACCCGTGCACGGCCGCCTTGGCCGTCGCGTAGGCGACCGAGCCGGCGCCGCCACCGTTGTGGCCCGCCAGCGAACCCATGTTGACGATGCGACCTCCGGTGCGCTTCAGCGACGGGATGGCGGCACGGCTGACGAGGAACGCCGACAGGACGTTGACGTCGATGATGCGGTGCCACAGGTCGCGGTCCATGTCGGCGATCGGACGCCGCTCGACGAGGTGGCCGGCGTTGTTGACCAGGATGTCGAGGTCACCGCCGAGTTGCTCGGTGGCGGCGGCCAGCAGCTGCTGCACCTCGGCCTCGTCGGTGGCGTCGGCCCTGACGGCGACCGCGCGCCGGCCGAGTTCCTCGATGTCGGCGACGGTCTGCTTGGCCTCGTCGGCGCTGTTGGCGTAGTGGACGACGACGTCGGCGCCGGCTTCGGCGAGCGCGATGGCGATGGCACGGCCGATGCCGTGGGCGGCGCCGGTCACCAGGGCGCGACGGCCGGACAGGTCGATCTGCATGGTGCAACTCCTCGAAAGACGAAGGGGTCGGTGGGTGGGAGCGGGCTCAGCCCTTGACGGCCACGCCCGACAGGCCCTGGACGAAGTAGCGCTGCGCGAACAGGAACAGCAGCACCATCGGGATCGTGGCCAAGGTCGTGCCCGCCATCAGGTAGGCCCAGGCGGTGGTCTCGGACTGCTGGAACACGGCCAGACCGAGCTGGATGACGCGCAGGTCCTGGCGGGTGGTCACCAGCAGCGGCCACAGGAAGTTGTTCCAGCTGTTCTGGAACTGCAGCAGGGCCACCGTGGCGATGGCGGGCTTGATCAGCGGGGTCATGATGCGGGCGAAGATGCCGAACTCGCTCATACCGTCGATGCGCGCCGCCTCCTCGAGGTCGCGCGGCAGCGTCAGGTAGAACTGGCGGAACAGAAAGATCGCGAAGGGGCTGATGCCGCCGGGGATGATCAGTGCCCACCAGGTGTCGAGCCAGCCGGTGCCGCCCTGCCCGAGCCAGTCGTTGCCGCCGAACAGCGGCATCATCTTCATCATGAGGAACTGGGGCAGGACCTTGACGTAGGTGGGCACCATCATCATGGAGATGAACAGCAGGAACACGAGCTCGCGCCCGCGGAAGCGCATGCGCGCCAGCGCGTAGCCCGTCATGGCACCGAAGACGACCGTGCCGGTGGTCTGGCCGAGCGAGATGAACAGGCTGTTGCGGAAGTAGTAGCCGAACGGGGCGGCACGCAGCGCCTCGAGGTAGTTCTCGAAACGCCACTCGCGGGGGATCCACGTCGGTGGGAACGAGGCGATCTCGACCGGGGTCTTCAGCGAGGTGAGCAGCATCCAGACGAAGGGCAGGACCATGAACAGCGACCCGGCCGTCAGCGTCGCGTAGAGCACCACGCGGGAGGCCTTGACCCGGCGTCGCGGGGGACGTGCCGTCCGGCGGTGGTGGGGCGGCTGCGGGTGCAGTGGCGCACCCTGCTGCAGCGCGTCGTTGTTGGGAGGCGTTGCGGTCTGGCTAGACATCGTCGGACCTCGTCAGCCGCTTGCTCAGGACGGTGAGCACGAAGATGATCGCGAACAGCAGCACGGCCTGGGCGCTCGCATACCCCATCCGGAAGCTCTGGAACGCGCTGCGGTAGACCTCGTAGGTCATCACGGTCGTGGAGTTGACGGGCCCGCCCTGGGTCATGACCCAGATCGAGTCGAACACCTGGAACGAGTCGATCAGCGAGATCACGAAGACGAAGAAGGTGGCGTACTTGAGCATCGGCACCGTGATGTGGAAGAACTGCTGTCGCTTGCCGGCGCCGTCGATGGACGCGGCCTCGTAGAGGTGCTCGGGGATGCCCTGCAGGGCGGCGAGGTAGATCAGCATCTTCACCCCGATGCCCTGCCAGATGCCCATCAGGATCACCGAGGGCATGGCGTAGCTCGGGTCACCGAGCCAGTTGATCCGGCCGATCCCGAAGACGCCGAGCGCGGCGTTGAACAGCCCGATCCGCGGGTTGTACATCCAGATCCACACCATGGCGACGGCGACCGTCGCGGTGACGTGTGGCAGGAAGAACGCGGCGCGGAACCAGGCCCGCGCCCGCAGTTTCTCGTTGAGCGCGACCGCGATCATCAGCGACAGGAACATCGCGAACGGCACGGTGAAGAAGGTGTAGACCGTGGTGTTCCAGATCGACTTGCGGAACGCCTGGTCGGAGAACATCGTGACGTAGTTGTCGATGCCGACCCAGCGGGGCGGGGTCAACACGCGGTAGTCGGTGAAGCTCAGCCACAGGGCGGCGATCACCGGGATCAGCGTGAACAGCACCATGTGCGCCACGGCCGGCGCGCACAGCAGGTAGCCGGCACGGCGCTGTCGGCGTTCGAAGCGTGGGTAGCGGGAGCGGCGCGCCCGTGCGTGCGCGACCGCGCCTGCCTCCACTTCGGGGGCTGCGGCGCTCATGTTGGGCCTCCTGGATGCTCGCGGACCACCGGGGACGGTGGGAACGGACCGAGGACGGGCGGGGCTTGCGCGGAGGGGGGATGGGCCCCGCCCGTCCTCGATCGCGTCAGCGTTGGATGGCTGCCTCGGTCAGGCCGGCCAGATCATCCAACGCCTGCTGGGGTGACTTGACCTCGAGCAGTGCCTCCTCGAGTGCATTGGCGAAGTTGCCACGGGCCTCCATCCAGGCCTCGGTGCCGCCCTCGGGGTAGGCGTACTCCAGGTTCTCCATGACGAACTGGACCAGGGCGTTGTTCTGGACGTACTCGCTGTCCAGCAGGTCCTTGTGCACGGGCACGTTGCCGCGCTGTTCGTTGGCGATCAGCGCCGCCTCGGGCGCCGCCAGGTGGCGGGCCAGGGCGATCGCCGCTTCGGGGTTGTCGGTGTTCTCGGCGACGTTGACGATGGTGCCGCCGTGGAAGAACGCCGGGCGCTCCTCGTTGATCACGAACGCACCGAGGTCGTCGAGGATCTCGGGGCTCGAGTCCTCCGCCACGCGCCACAGGTCGTTGTGACCGATCATCATCGCGGCCTGGTCGACCTGGATCAGGCGCAGGTCCGTGCCGGTGGAGAACCCGACCTCGGTGACGCCGTCCTCGTTGACCAGCGTGTTCATGAACTCGAGCGCCTCGACGCCCTCGGGCGAGTTGAACAGGACCTCCTGGCCCGATTCGTCGAACAGTTCGCCGCCGTTGGAGAACAGGAACGGCATCCAGATCTGGCGCAGGTCGTGGGCGAACAGGTCGAGGCCGGCCCGCTGCAGCTCGCCGTTGTCGTCACGGACGGTCAGCAGGTTGGCGTACTCGCGCAGCTCGTCCCAGTTGGTGGGCGGCTGCTCGGGGTCGAGACCGACCTCTTCGAACATCGACTTGCGGTAGATCCCGATACGGGCGTCGAGCATGAGCGGGATGCCGTACAGCTTCCCGTCGTACTGGGCGGCGCGCAGCACGGCCTCGTTGATGTCCTCGGACAGTTCCTCGACCGTCACGCCGAGCTCACCGAGGTCCTTGAGGATCCCCTGCGAGGCGAACGGTTCGATCCAGCCGACGCCCATCATCAGCACGTCGGGCACGAGACCCGAGGCGACGGCGGTGGTCAGGCGCTCGTTGAGGTTGCCGTAGGTGGTGTACTCGACGTTGACCGTCACGTCGGGATACTGCTCGTAGAACGCGGGCAGGATCTCGCCCTCGAGCGCCTCGGCGCCGCTGGAACCCTCGAAGAGCGGGGTCAGCAGGTCGATGGTGCCCGAGACCTCGGTGTCGCCGGTCGCGTCACCGGTGTCACCGGTGTCGCCGTCGTCGCCCGTGTCGGTGGTCTCGTCCGGGGTGTCGGTGGCGCCATTGCCGGACGCTGCCGGCTCGCTACCGCCGCCACCACAGGCTGTCAGCATCAGTGCCGCACCCAGGATCGATGCGAGCAGCTTTCGTTGCCGTCTCATTTGCCGCCTCCCAACGGTGAAGTGTTGCCCGCGGCCCAGGACTGGGCCACGTGGTCTGCAAGTTCGTGCACGGCGGAGGGACCGCCATGACGCATCGCGTGGTTCAGTGCTCCCCCGATGCCGAGTGCGAAGGCCCCAGCGGACCTCCACTGCCGGATGGAGTCCGGCTCGACGCCCCCGGTGGGCACCAGTCGTGCCCCGGGGAAGACCTGTCGCAGTGCGGACAGGTGTGCCGTCCCGACCGTGGCGGCCGGGAAGATCTTGATGGCGGGGGCGCCAGCGCGCAGCGCGTCGCCCACCTCGGTGGGGGTCAGCGCGCCGGGCACGACCGCGACCCCGAGCCGGTCACCGGACTCGATGATGGTCGCGTCCACCGTCGGCGACATCGCGAACCGGGCACCGGCCGCAGCCGCCGCCTCGAGGTCGTCGTCGGTGAGCACCGTGCCCGCGCCGACCACGACCTCGGCGGGGAACTCGTCGCCGAGCGTGCGGAGTACCGCCGCGCCGTCCGGGATCGTGAAGGTGATCTCGATCGCGCGGATGCCGCCGGCGGCGCAGGCGCGTGCCAGTTCCACGGCGTCGTCGGGCGTGTCGGTACGCACGACGGCGACGATGCCCGCCGCTCCGATCGCGTCGACCACCTCGGTGGTGCCCGGCACGGCCGTCATCGGGTCACCTCGACGTCCTGGTCGACCCAGATGCGGTAGTCGGCCGCGGTCGGGAACCCCTCGTAGTCGCCGAGGTGGGCCACCACGTGCGACGCCGCCCAGTTGCCGACCTCGATCGATCGCTTGAACGACAGGTCGGTGAGCTGGCCGTAGAGGTAGCCGGCGTTGAAGGCATCGCCGGCGCCGACCGAGTCGACCGCCTGCACGGGCCACGCCTGCTGGTGCACGACGTCCCCGTCGCGGTAGCCGATGGCGCCGAGCTCGCCGCGCTTGATCACGATGGTGGGGAAGCCGTGGCCCATCAGGGTCTCGACCGCAGCATCGAGGGTGTCGGTACGGGCGAGCAGCATCGCCTCCTGCTCGTTGCAGAGCAGGTCGGTCACGTAGGGGAACACCGCGCGACAGGCGTCGATCGCCTCGTCGACGCTCCACAGCTTCAGGCGCAGATTGGGGTCGAAGCTGATCGACATCCCGGCGGCGGCGGCGATCTCGACGGCGCGCTCGACGGCCTGACGGGGGGCGGCGCCCAGCGCGAGGGTGACGCCGGTCACGTGCAGACGACGGGCCGCCGTGATCCGTTCGGCCACGATGTCGTCCGGCTCGAGACACGAGGCGGCCGAACCCTGACGGTAGTAGTGCACGCGCACGTCGCCGGGGGCCCGCCGCTCCTTGACCATCAGGCCCGTCGGCTCGGGACGCCGCGCGACGCCGTCGACGTCGACGCCTTCGCCGCGCAGCAGCTTGAGGATCTCCTCGCCGAACCCGTCGTTGCTGACCGCGCTGATCCACGAGGACGCCAGCCCCAGCCGGGCGAGCCCGATGGCGGTGTTGGACTCCGCCCCACCGATGGACTTGCGGAAGGTGCGCACGGTCTCGATCCGACCGGTCTCCTGACCGGTCAGGCAGACCAGGGTCTCGCCCAGGGTCACCAGATCCACGCGTACCTCGCCTCTGCCTCGCGCCCACCGCCCCGACGTCCCATTCGCAGGGCGTTCACACTTGCGAACGCTGTTCTGATAGGCGAACATAGGCGCAGCCGATCGGGCACGTCAAGTGCCGCCCCGATCCGGCGCCGGCCCGCCGGGTCGGCGCCGCCCCCGCCGCTACCGTGGCGTCGGGGGTCGGGGAGCGACGACAAGGGGAGCGCCATGACCGACACGGAGACGCGCGAGCAGCACCGGCCGGTGAAGTCGTCCGAGCGCACGCTGGAGATCCTCGAGCACCTGGCTGCGGTCGGCGAACGCCGCACCCTGGGCGAGCTCTCGCGCGACCTGGGGATCCCCAAGTCCAGCCTGCACGCGATCCTGCGCACGATGCAGGAGATGGGCTGGATCCGCACCGACCCCAGCGGCCTGCGCTTCGGCCTGGGCGTGCGGGCCCTGCTGGTCGGGGCGTCGTACGTCGACAGCGACGACGTGGTCGCGCTCACCGCGGACACGCTCGACGCGTTGGCGGAAGAGGTCGGCGAGACGGTCCACCTCGGCCGCTTGGACGGCGCGGACGTGGTGTATCTCGCCAAACGCGAGTCGAAGCATCCCTTGCGGCTGTTCTCCGCCGTCGGCAGACGGCTGCCGGCACATGCGACCGCCCTGGGCAAGGCGGTGCTGTCGATGCAGGACCCCGCCGCGGTCCGGGTGATGCTCCCCGACCACCTGCGCGCGCTGACGCCGAACACGATCGTCGACCACGAGCGGCTGCGCGAGGAGCTGGCCGCGATCCGTGCGCGCGGCTACGCGATCGACAACGAGGAGAACGCCGAGGGCATCCGGTGCATCGCGGTCGCGATCCGCCGCGATGGCCTGGTGCGCGACGCGATCAGCTGCTCGGTACCGATGATCCGCATGAACGCCGACGCCGAGGCCGGCATCGTCGAGGCCATGCTGCGCGCCCGCGAGCGCGCCGAGTCGCGCCTGGGTTTCGAGCGCCACTGAGGGCGCCCTCGTCGTCCGCCGCCGCGCGCGGTGGTGTGCGCTCTTGCCGCTCACACGGGGAGCGCCCTTTCGGTCAGGGCAACCCTGTGCTTAGTGTTCCAGATCTCGAACGCCGTTCACATAAGTGAACGGCAAGACGGGAACTGGGAGACCACCCATGATCGCGACCGCATCCCGTGCGGCGCTGACCGGCCTGCTGGCCGTCGCGCTGCTGCTGAGCCTCGCCACCCCGGGTCTGGCGGCCAGCCCGCCGCTGATCCCCGGTGAGTCCACCGGCGACGACCCCGACGAGGCCTGGTGGGAGGGCATCGTGGTCCCCGAGACCGGGGTGCTCCCGGCCGCGGAGACCCATCCGAGCCTGTATTTCACCGCCGACGAGATCCCGGAGTTGCGGGCGAGGGTCGCCGGCGACCGGCCCGATCCCCATGGCTTCTACGCCGGCAACTGGGACCGGGTGGTCACCGACGCCGACCGCTGGCTGTCCGATCCTGTCAGCGACAACGACGACGTCAAGACCCGGGCCTCCAAGGCGCTCGCCTTCGCCTGGGTGATCACCGGTGACGTGCGCTACCGCGACCACGCCGTCGCCAACCTCGTCGCGGCGTTCGAGAACCTGCAGACCACCGACCAGTACGTCGCGATGCAGATGACCAACTACGCCGTCGCCTACGACTGGGTCATGGCCGAGGGCGTCGCCGACGACGCCCCCCCGATCCCGGCGACCGACGTCCAGGCGATGCGCGACGCGATCAAGGTCGGCGCGACCTGGATGGACGAGTACCTCGACCGCCCCGGCGTGCGCAGCCACAACCACCGCTCCAAGGTCGGCGCCGCGCAGGGTTCGTGGGCGATGGCGTTCGCCGAGGACCCCGACGCCCAGGCCTACCTCGACAAGGGCATGGCCAACCTCAACCGGGTCTGGTCCTACATGTTCACCGCCGACGGCATCCACCGGGACGGCGCCGGGTACTACTGGATCTTCACGGTCATCAACTCGACGCCGTTCCTGTGGCACTACAAGAACGCCGCCGGCCAGGATCTGTTCCCGCTGCTGCAGCCCGCGTTCGAGTGGCAGCTGAAGACCTCGAACCCGAAGGGCTGGACCCCCAACATCGAGGACGGCTGGTTCAAGCACACCTGGCTCGTCACCGTCGCCTCCGCGTACGAGGACACGCCGACCGATCTGCACGCGTCGGCCAGCCTCGGCGAGCTGTTCCAGTGGCGGTTCTTCGCCACCGACCACGAACCCGTGCGCTACCCCGACGACTTCACCGGCGCCCGCAACCAGTACTACGCCTGGCCGGACGAGATCGTGCTCTACGACTCCTCGCTGGGCGAGACGCAGCCGGCGGCGGACACGGGGACCATCGACTTCGACGCCGGCCCGCGGGGCGGGGCGACCGTCTTCCGCAGCGACTGGGACTTCGCGCGGCCACACACCCGCTGGGCCTACTTCGAGGGCACGGCGATGAGCAACAACCACGACCACGCCGACGCACTGCAGTTCATCATCGACGCCGAGAACACGATCCTGGCCAACGACAACGGCTTCGGGCCGCAGCGGTTCAGTGGGCGCAACGAGTGGAAGGGTGCGGACAACCACAACGTGATCACGGCGGACGGGGCCGCGCTGGGCGACCCGGACCCGACGTCGCACTTCCTCGACACCGGGTTCTTCGACTTCGCCGAGAAGTCGGCCGCGTACTTCGACGACCCCGACGCCCGCCACACCCGTGCCCTCGCGTTTCCGGGGCAGGACTACTTCGTCGTCGCCGACACCCTCCAGGCCGACACCGACAAGACCTGGATCTCCCGCTACCACAACCGGGGCGAGCTGGTCGGCGCCGCCAACCGCTGGCGCTGGACCACCGAGGCCGGACCGTGGGGGGACGCGGCGAACATGCACGCGTTCGTCCTGCCCACCGACGCCAACGTCGCCACCGCAGCCGGTCGCTTCAACCCCTACGGCGACGGCAGCAACCGGGCCGGTGCGCAGTACCCCGACCCCGTGAACGACGTCGAGGACGTGACCAAGCTCGAGATCACCCAGACCGGCACGCAGGCGCAGTACCTGAAGGTGCTCGTGCCGGGCGCGGTCGGTGACACCGCTCCCGCGTTCGACGACCTGTCGGTCGGCGACGTCCTGGCCGCCCGCGTCACGACCGATGCAGGGGTCGACGTCTTCGGCTCCCGCGCCACCGCCGGCACGATCGCCGCCGACGGCGTGCGGGCGGACGCCTCGTTCGTGTGGACGCGTCAGGTCGGCGACGCCCTGCAGCAGGTCGCGGGCCGTGACCTGACCAGCGTCGCGGTCGCCGGTACCCCGATCGCCACCACCGACCGGGCGGTCGCCCTGGCCCTCGACGTCGCCGACCCGCGGACCTGGAGCGGCCAGCTGGCACGTGACACCGACGGGCCGACCGAGCTGACCCTGACCCCACCGACCGGGCGTTCGCTCGTCGAAGCCACCCTGGACGGTGCGCCGGTGACGGCAGCACCCGCCGGCGACGGCGTCACGCTGACCCTGCCTGCGGGCGGTGACCTCGTCGTCATCTTCAGCGCGGCCGAGGCGGCGCCCGACGCCCCGACGGGCCTGCGCGCCCGCGCCGAGGAAGGTGGCATCGCCCTGCACTGGGACGCGACGGCCACGGCGGTCGACTACGAGATCCTCCGCACCGTCGGCGACGGCGACGAAGCGGCGATCGCGGTGGTCGACGCCCCGGCCCATCGCGACACCGATGTCACGACCGGTGCCGACCACACCTACCGGGTCGTCGCCCGCAACGAGGCCGGCGCGAGTGCGCCGTCCGCGTCGGTCACGGTGACGGCCGGGTTGCAGGCGCCGGACGCTCCGACGGGGCTGCAGGCGGTGACCTCCGACGGAACGGTGCAGCTGAGCTGGAACCGCGCCGTCGACGCCGACACCTACCGGGTCCTGCGGGCGAGCGGTGACGGGGCGTTCGCCGAGGTCGCGCACGTCGGCGTGACCGCGTTCACCGACCGCGGGCTCACGAACGGCACGACCTACCGGTACGCGGTCGTCGCGGTCAACGACGCCGGCGAGAGTGCGCCGTCCGAGGAGGTCACGGCCCGACCGCTCGCCGAAGCACCCGACGCCCCGACCGGCGTGCGGACCGGCCGTGGGAGCGGCGAGGTCACCTTGCGGTGGGATCCGACGCCCCGCGCGACCTCCTACGACGTCGCCCGCGCCACCACGGCCGGGGGCCCCTACACGGTGGTCGCCGAGGATCTGACCGACACCGCGTGGCGGGACACCGACGTCACCGATGGCACGACCTACTACTACGTCGTGCATGCCGGCAACAGCTCGGGCACCGGTCCGGCATCGCGTGAGGCGCTGGCGGTCGCGGGCTGCACGCCGACGATCCCGATCGGTCCCGACGTCGCCAACTACGTCGAGGCCGAGGATCACGCCGTGCTCGCCGGCGCGTTCGAGCAGTTCGACGACCCGGAACGTTCCGGGGGCGCGTACCTGCAGTCGCTCGGTGGCGGCGGAGCCGGCTCCGCCCCCACCGGGCAGGACTACCTGCGCTTCGACCTCGAGGTCGAGGAGCCGGGTGCGTACCGCGTGTGGCTGCTCGCCCAGGGCGACGACACCAGCTCGGACAGCTTCTGGATCCAGGTCGACGCCCAGGAACCGTTCCAGGCCATCATGGACAACTCGCGACAGTGGCGGTGGAAGACCGCGGCCAGCGTCGCGCATCTCGACGGCGGTTTCCAGACGCTGACGGTCCACCACCGCGAGACCGGTGCGCGCATCGACAAGCTCCTGCTGGTCCGCGACACCGGCTACACCCCGACCGGCCTGGGTGGTGACGCGCTCACCCCGACGCCGTGCGAGGACGCGTGTGTCGAGGCCTACCCGGTGGACGGGACCGAGCTCAGCTTCGTCGAGGCGGAGAACTTCCAGGCCGTCTCGGGGGACATCCGGGTCGTCACCGATGCCGAACGCAGCGGCGGCGCCTACCTGCAGGCAGGGCCGACCGCACCGAGCATCGACCCGGAAACCGACGCGTGGGCCGCCTACGAGCTCGACGTGTCGGTTGCAGGCGACTACCGGATGCTCGCGCTCGGCTACGGCCCCGACAGCTCGTCGGACTCGTGGTGGGTGGCCGTCGACGACGCACCGCCGTCCTCACAGTTCAACCTCGACCGGTCGTGGACCTGGAAGCTGTCCACGAATCCCAACCGCGTGACGCTGCCCGAGGGGCGCGTGACGCTCTACCTCAAGGCACGCAAGCCCGGCTCGAACGTCGACAAGTTCCTGTTGACGATGTCCGGGCACACCCCGACCGGCCTCGGTGGCGACGCGCTGCCGGCCCCGGGATGCCCAGACGACGAGCCCGAACCCCAGCCGCCGGCGTCGCCGACGGACCTGTCCGCCCGACTCCTGGGCGACGACATCGTCCTGAGCTGGGCGGCGGCCGCGGACGCCGACACCTACACGGTGGTCCGTACGCAGGAACTCGAGGGTGGGTGGGAGCCGGTCGCCGAGGCGATCACCGCCACGACGTTCACCGACGACGCCGTCACCGCCGGCGAGACGTACAGCTACGCGGTCTTCGCGACCAACGACGACGGCGACAGCCGACGGTCGACGACGGTCACGGTCACCGCGGGTTGCACGCCCCACTGGACGCTGGGCGCGGACGCGCCGCTGTGGATCGAGGCCGAGACGACCTCGGCCAGCGGCGGGGACTGGATCGTCCACGAGGACGACGACCGTGCCGGCGGGGGCTGGATCCAGCTGTCTCCGGACGCGGCCCGGGACGAACCGGCGGAGGACTGGTTGCGCTACGACCTCGAGGTCACCGACACGGGCGACTACGCGCTGTGGTATCTCGGGCGCGGGTTCGACACGAACTCGGACTCGCTGTGGCTGCAGGTGGACGGCGAACCGCTCGTCCAGGCGGGCGTCGGCGCCGGGGACTGGAACTGGCGCAACCCGGGCACCTTCACGCTCACCGAGGGTCGCCACACGCTGTGGTTCCGCAACCGTGAGCCCGGCGCCGCGCTGGACAAGCTGCTGCTGACCGCCGACACCGGCGTGCGCCCGAGCGGCCTCGGCGATGCGGGCGTCACACCTCGAAACTGCGGCCCCTGCGCGCAGCCGGACACGCGCAGCACGGTCGTGGTCCGCGGCGCCGACACCGGTGTGCCCAATCTGGACCGCGGCGACGGCTGCACGATCAACGACCTGATCGACGACGGCCCGCACGACAACCACGGTCGGTTCGTGGCACACGTCAGCGAGGTCACCGAACAGCTCGTGGCCGACGGCGTGATCACGGCCGAGCAGCGCGACACCATCATGAGGTCTGCAGCGCGCCGACGCTGAGCGCGGCGTGCTGGCGGATCGACGACAACTCAGCAACC